>JAIMAU010000006.1 GCA_023511795.1 Armatimonadota bacterium
GTGTAGCTCAGTTTGGTAGAGCGCTCGTTTCGGGTGCGAGAGGTCCGCGAGTTCAAGTCTCGCCACCCCGACCATTTTATTTGCATATGCAAGAGAAGATCCGTTGAGAAAAGGTCCGCCAATCGAACACGGATACAAAAACCGCCGAAGGTTTTCTTTCGCATCTTGTTTTGCTTTTGTTTTTCTTTTCTGCGTCTGCAAAATTCCCTTACAATCACTGAGTGCTAATGAAATTCCAAAAGATATCATCATTCGAGTTGGGCTTACCAGGAATTTCGCTGGCGTCAACTGTCTGACGCTGACATCCGCCAAGGAGTTCCGAATAGTAGATTCGTCAGGAGAATGCCCAGCTTCCCCAGTGAAAGCCATAAGCAAGGTTGAAACCTCCCTCAAAGACGGCCTAATCACTCTTGCCATAGATGGCAATCAAATTGGTACCTTTAAAGGACCGATTCGGTTTGAGCCTGAAGATTCGGACCAAATTTTTGAAGTCATCCAGCCTACAAAAGTTCGCAATAAGTATTTTCGCGGGACTCTAATCATATATGGCGGCAGCGAGCTTTCGGTCATAAATGAAATAGACCTTGAACACTATGTCTACGGAGTATTGCCGAGCGAGGTTCCCCGAAGTTTCAGCCCGGAATCTCAGAAAGCGTTTGCAATTGCGGCAAGAACATATGCGCTTCGATGTATGAAGCGCCACTTCGACGCCGGTTTCAACCTATGTGACTCAACCCACTGCCAGACTTATTATGGTGCTAGCAGGGAGGCGGAGTGGGTACGGCAAGCAGTGGACGAAACAAAAGGCCTTGTTATTTCTTACGACGACAAGCCGATTTTTGCCACCTACATGGCCGATTGCGGTGGGGCAACGATGAATAGTGAGGACTCTGGCAATGGAGTGGTTTCTTTCCCATATTTGCGCTCGGTTGTTGATAATCCCTCAGGCATACTGACGCCCATTAAACCTCCTCCCGCTGATGAAAACAATGGTGCGAATAACGTCAACGAAGCAGAACCTCCAGCTGAGAACATCACCCCAAAGGATTACTGTTCAAAAAGTCCACATCATCTTTGGACGATTACCTATACCATTGATGAACTAGCAAACAAACTTTCAGCTTGGGGAGGCAAGATTGGCAAACTCAAAAGCATCGAGTTCGCCGAGTTCGATTTATCAGGGCATGTAAAAGCTGTTCTACTCAAAGGTGATAAAAGTGAGTGTGTAATTCACGGCAAAGAACTAAGAAATGCACTTGGGCATGATAAATTAAAGAGCACAAGGGCAACTTTGACTATTTCACCGGAAGGAAAGTATATCATCACTGGCAGTGGCTACGGACATGGACTCGGGGCTTGCATGTATGGAGCAGACCAACTTGGCCGCCTGGGCAAAACAGCAGAAGAAATCCTCAAGCACTATTATGCCGGCGTTGAGATTAAACCAATATGGGAATGCAAAGCTTGGCTCGACGAACTGCCTAGTCTTATTATAAAAGATAATAAACCCGCCGAGAATTAGCTTTCCGTGCGAAATGTAGGTTTTTACATCCGACGCCTGATTATTTCGCGCGCCGCTACCACCCCTGATGCCGATGCTTGCACCAAACCGCGAGTGACACCCGCTCCATCGCCAACGGTGAAAAGGTTTTGGACATCCGTTTCAAGCGAAGGCGTCAGTCTAAGACGCGAAGAGTAGAACTTAACCTCAACTCCATAGAGAAGGGTGTGCCTAGAAGCCACGCCAGGCGCAAGCTTATCCATTGCGTCGAGCATTTCCATTATACTTGTAAGATACCGATAGGGGAGCACAAAGCTTAGATCGCCAGGGGTCGCTGTCTTGAGTGTCGGCTCGACTAAGCCGCGCTCTATTCGCGACAATGTTGACCGCCGTCCTGCTTTCAAATCTCCCAACCGCTGGACTATAACGCTGCCGCTCAGTAAGTTCGAAAGTGACGCGATATACCGGCCATAGGTAATTGGTTCGCGGAACGGCTCGGTAAACATTGTGGAAACTAAGAGTGCGAAATTCGTGTTTTTCGTCTTTTTCGCCGCATAACTGTGCCCATTAACTGTCGTAACGCTGTCATTGTATTCCATCACGACCTCGCCATAAGGACAAACGCAGAACGAGCGCACCTTGTCATCGAAAGTCGGCGAGTAGAATATCAGCTTGGGCTCGTATACTACATCCGTGATTGGCTCCAAAACAGGTGCTGGAAGCTCTACTCGAACACCGATGTCAACAGGATTTATAGTCAACTCCAAATCGAGGCGGCGACTCTCTTCCACTAGCCAGTCTGCTCCTTCGCGACCGGGCGCGACTATCACGAAATCCCCCTCAATAACTTCTCCGGTGGAAGTCTCAACGCCAACAGCTTTTCCTTCGCGAGTAAGAATTCGGCTGACAGCGGTTTCCATCCGTATGTCAGCCTTTTTCTCAATGACCTCGTGAAACTTCCGAAGCATTGCAGGCCACTGGTCAGTGCCAACGTGGCGAACAGCTGACGGGATTAGTTTTAGGTCGGCTAAGGTCGCTTTATGGGCAATGCGGCTTACCTCGTCCTCATTAGTGCCAAAAAGTTGTTCAGGAGCGCCAAATTCAACATAAATTCGATCAACATAGTTAATAAGACGCTGGACTTCCTCCTCGGGGATATACATCGTAAGTTGGCCGCCAACTTCAGTAGAAAGCGTGAGCTTCCCATCGGAGAATGCACCTGCGCCACCCCAACCGCAGAGTAGCGACCTAGGGACTTCCTTAATGCGTTTTTCGATATCGCTCCCTTTGTCGAGGATTAGGATTTTAATTCCCTTAACTTTTGAAAGCTCAAGCGCAGCAAATATTCCTGCTGGCCCAGCGCCAACGATTATGACATCATATCGTTTCATTTTTCACCATTATAAGCGGTTGAAAATTGGGCATAAACTAGCATTTTTAAAACATTTAGCCTAGCCCTCTTCAGCCTTCTTTTTGATTGCTTGGAGCATATTCTCCACGTTTTGCTTCATCAGTTTAGCAACCAATGCCTTAATCATCGGACCAATTAGCGGAATATCATATTCGAAATCAATTACGGACGTAAATTTTGTACCATCCTCGATTGGTTCAAACGTCCATAAGCCAGAGTAGTTCTTAAAATCGCCTTTTACCAGCTTAAATCGACAGGTTTTTGCCTGCTCGTCCCATTCATCTTCTTCAACCCATTTGACGGTGACCTTGAACTGCTTTATGTCACCGACGAACTCCGAGATTACATGGCTTCCGTCGGGGCTTTTGTCAAGGATGGTGACTTTCTTTAGGTCTGGCATAAACTTTGGGAACGATTCGATATCCCTTGCCAGGGCAAATACCCTGTCAACATCACTTTTAATAACTACCGAACTTTCAACTCTTGGCAACAGAAACCTCCCTTATGATGAGCGGCTTGCAATGAGAAATTGCAAATCATTTGCCTACATCTTACGTATTAGACCAACTACTTTGCCAATTATTGTAGCTTCATCGACAATTATCGGACGCATTGAGGAGTTCGCAGGCTGGAGGCGAATTTTTCCATTTTCTTGGTAGAATCGCTTAACAGTTGCTTCATTATCAATCAGTGCAACTATGGTATCGCCATTCTCTGCAACAGGCTGGCGGCGCACTATTACCAAGTCGCCATCTAGGATGCCATCTTCAATCATGCTGTCACCGTGAACCTCAAGTATGAAACCATCGGCACCTGCAAGAAAATCGTATGGAAGCGGGTAGTAATCTTGGATGTCCTCGGTGGCGAGAGTCGGTTTTCCGGCGGCAACCTGGCCAACAATTGGCACGTTAACCACTCTGCGTGTCTTTGTCTTCGCAACTGGGCCAGGGAGCAGTTTGATTGCTCGGGTCAAAGCTGCATCTCTCTTGATTAGGCCAGCATCTTCGAGACTTCGGAGGTGCGCATGAACCGTCGAGCTCGAGCTGAGATTAACCGCCTCACCTATCTCCCGCACAGTCGGCGGATATCCTCTCATCTCAATGTGCTGTAGGATGTATTGCAAAATTTGCCTTTGTCTTGCCGTCAATTCTTTTGGCATATAAATCCCTCCGGGGAAGTTCAATATCCGGAAGTTGAAGAGCTGATTGGAATCAAACTGTCATTTATTAAGCAGAATGCTACATACTTAATTTTTAAAATTTCTCTAAAAGGTTACACGTCAAATATAACTTGAGCTTCCCAGCAACTGTCTGTTTGACGAACATAAAGGCCGTGGTGAGTAACAGCTTTAATGGTAGCACCAAGCCATTCAATTTGATGGTCAAACGGCAGACCCCAGGCAATACCAGTCAGTCTTCCATCCTCGACCCTGGTTACCTTAAACTCAACAAAGAGGACTTCATCAACCTCAAACTGATAGAGTAATTCGCCTAGCCAAGCCCGCAGAAGCTCTTCAGGTTCGTCCGCCGACACTTCGATCGTTCTAGAGAACACCGGCTTGTATCTTTCAAGGTCGGCCATCAAGGAAAACATACCATAGGCAGCATTCTCACACAGCTCTTCGAAAGTAGAGCCATATGCCTTTATACCTTTGTCTGCCGTATGCTCGAGTACTTCAAAACGTTTGCACGACACTAGCCTTTTCCGTTATCCTCTTCGTCCTCGTCTTTTCTTGCTATTACAGCGACCGAAGATACCCAGTCACCTTTCTCAAGGTTAATCAACTTGACGCCCTGAGTGCTGCGGCCACAGCATCGAACTTCGCTTAGTCTGATATGAATTCCAATACCCTTTGCAGTCAGGATGAAGACGTTATCCTCTCCGGTGACGACGTGTGCACTTACTACTTCCCCGCCCTTTGGGGTGATTGCCATAGTTATAAGGCCCTTGCCCCCACGGGTTTGGTGCTTATACAACTTAAGAGGTGTCCGCTTTCCGAGACCCTTCTCACTTACGACTAGGAGCTCGCTGTCATCCTTGACTACATCCATGCCGACGACATAATCACCTTCTTGAAGGGAAATTCCTCTTACACCGCCCGACGCTCGGCTTGCTACTCTAAGCTGCGTTTCGGGAAATCGTATTGCCATCCCTTTTCTGGTGACCATAATTATGTGGTCCTTGCCTGTAGTCAGCTTGACCCATCGGAGCTCATCGCCTTCTTCGAGGTCGAATGCTCGAAGGCCGTTTGCTCGGAGATAATGGAATTCACTTATTGCCGTCCGCTTTACTTCGCCATTTTTAGTGGCCATTACCAAATAGCCCTCGCCCTCAAGTTCTCTCACGGGCACAGTAGCTGTAATTGCTTCGCCTGGTTCAATTTGAATTAGGTTGATTATAGCCGTCCCCATCGCCTGGCGGGAGCCCTGGGGCACTTCATAGGCTTTTAAACGATAGACCCTGCCTTTATCCGTGAAGAATAGGATATAGTGGTGGGTTGTAGCAACAAAAACATGTTCCAAGATGTCTTTTTCTTTAGTATTCGCCGCAATAACGCCCCTGCCAGGTCTTCGCTGGCTGCGGTATGTATCTGCCGGCACGCGCTTTATATATCCGCCTCTTGTTATGGTGACTATTGTCTCTTCCTCGGGGATTGTATCTTCTTCGCCAATTTCTTCGGCCTCCACTGGGATAATGCGGGTCCGCCGGTCATCGCCATATTTGTCTTTGAGAACTCTTAGCTCCTGCTTGATGATTTCAAAAACTCTTTGTGGATTTGCGAGAATATCCTCGAGGTAAGCTATTTGCTTTAGTACTTCGCGGTACTCGTTCTCAATCTTCTCACGCTCCAAACCGGTAAGCTGGCGAAGAAGCATATTTAGAATCGCCTCGGCTTGGACCTGGCTTAAGCCAAATCGAGACATCATAGTCGTCCGGGCAATTTCAGTCGTCCTTGACTCACGGATTATCTTGATAATCTCATCAAGGAACTGAAGTGCAATTCGCAGGCCCTCTAGGATATGCGCCCTCGACTTCGCTTTCTCCAGCTCATAGCGCGTCCGGCGAACAACAATCTCTCTGCGGTGGTCTACATAAAGCTGGATAATTTGCTTGAGGTTGAGCACCCGCGGCGTCCCGTCAACAAGCGCGAGCATTATCACGCCAAAATTGGTTCTAAGCTGGGTATGTTTGAGTAGATAATTGAGCACCTTTTTGGGATGAGTGTCTCGGCGGAGTTCGATGACTACCCGCATGCCGGTTCGGTCGCTGAAATCGTCAAGAGCGGTAATGCCATCCACCTTTTTCGCCTTCACTAATTCGGCAATGTCCTCAATAAGCTTTTTCTTGTTGACCTGGTAGGGGAGCTCTGTGATAACAATTTGGCTCTTCCCGGTCTCGTGCTGTTCGATGGTTACCTCCGCTTGCATTGTGACTTGGCCCCTGCCAGTTTCGTACGCCGCACGGATGCCTCGAGTCCCAAGTATAAGCCCTGCCGTCGGGAAGTCTGGACCCTTTATATGCTGCATCAAGTCCCCAACCGTACATTCGGGATGATCTATCAACCAAATTGTCGCGTCGATGACTTCACGCAGATTATGCGGCGGTATGTTCGTCGCCATGCCAACCGCGATTCCTGCCGACCCATTGCAAAGAAGATTTGGAAACTTGCCCGGCAGAACCATCGGCTCCTCGCGCGTTTGGTCATAGTTTGGCTGCCAATCAACTGTATCTTTATCGAGGTCCTCCAACATCTCTACGGCAAACGGCGACATGCGCATCTCGGTATAACGCATTGCCGCTGGAGGATCGCCATCAATGCTGCCCATGTTCCCTTGGCCGTCGATGAGAGGATAGCGAGCGTTGAAATCTTGGGCCATTCGAACCATGGTTGGGTAGATTATCTGCTCGCCATGGGGGTGGTAATTTCCAGATGTGTCGCCTGCAATCTTTGCAGATTTTCTATAGTGGGCGTTCGGGGTCAGGTTGAGGTCGTGCATCGCCATAAGGATTCGACGCTGGACCGGCTTCAAACCATCCCGAACATCCGGAAGCGCACGGGCTATGATCATGCTGACAGCATAGCCCAAATACGAGCGCTTCATTTCGTCTTCGATGTTTATTGGTATAACTTCCCGTGCAATTTGATTCACAAAAGAGCCCCTCGTTTATCAAAATCAGTACATATGTTCGCACTAGTAATTATACTGGTTATTGCAGGCAATGTCAAACAAAACAGAAAAAGAAAAAGAGTTTGCTTTCTTTATCAACAAATTATCTTGCAGGATAGTGTCAGATTCAAAGCATTTGTCATAAAACACGGGATGCCACACCCTACAATCTAATTATTAAAAGCCAAATCGCTAATATCTTGGCTAAGCTTGCCTTTTGGGGTAAGAAGGAATCTGGGGAAATTTCATTAACTTGTACAGAAAACAATATTGTTTTAGAGCCGCAATGACTTCAAGAGAACGTATACTCTCGGCCATGAGGTTTGAGAGGGTTGACCGCGTACCCGTTTCTCCTTGGGGCTTTGGGAAAATAAACCCCGAAACTCCGCTTGGTCGACAATTGATACAGAAAACGGATATAATAATTGATGTCGGCGCTGGCTATGATCCTTTCCTCGGCAAAGCAGCTAAGATAGAAAGTCAGCAAGAAGGCGAGACTATAATTACGGTTATCCATACTCCAAAGGGCGATCTTACGAGCCGATACCGCAGGACAGAAGTCACCGGCGCTACAATTGAGTTTCTTCTCAAGGATCCCTCTGACGTTGAAAAAGCACTTTCCATCCCATTCGAGCCGGGTGACCCAGACCTTTCGCATTATTGGAAGTACCGCGAAAAGATTGGCAATGAAGGGCTTGTAATGATTGGCATGGGAAATGGAGTAGCAACACCAGCCTCATGGTTCTCTCCAGAGGGGTTCTGCTTTGCATGGGCAGATGCACCCAATCTTGTCGAACGCTTGACTGCCGTTGCCACAGAGAGGTTGATTGTTTTCGTGGAAAAATGCTGTAAATCAGGCGTGGACGCATTCCGCATTTGTGGTGGAGAATATGCAAGCGTTCAATTAGGCCCTGAAGGATTCCGCCGACTCTGCGTGCCCTATGATAGGGAGTTAATTGATGTTATGCATCGTTATGGGGCGGTTGCCCACTATCATAATCATGGCCCAGTGATGCACTACTTAGAAGACTTTGCCATAATTGGCATGGATTCGCTAGACCCACTAGAGGCGCCCCCATGGGGCGATGCAGACCTCCATGAAGCACGCAAGCGCTTTGGAGATAAAATTTGCTTTGTCGGAAACCTCGACGATATGGAAGTAATTGACAAACTTACTACTAAGCAAGTTCTAGCCATTGCCAGGGAGCGACTTGAGGCGGCGGGTGATAGGGGCTTTATCCTCGGCGGCACGTCATCTGGTACCTATGGCGAGAACGGCGCCAGCAACTTCATAGCAATGGCGGAAATGGTACAAGGCAATCTATGAAGCGGTATGCAACCAATGTCGCTTAAACAGCGCAGTGTTTGACAGCATACCACCCTGATGGTATACTGCGTTAAGGAATCTGGCACTCCGCTATTCCACACAATTATTCCAAAGAAGGTACTATGACTCAGCTTGAAAGTGCGAGAACAGGCAAAATCACCCTCGAAATGAAGATGGTGGCAGAGCAAGAACGCCTGGATGCAGAAATTATCCGCTCGGGTGTTGCTGCGGGAACTATTGTCATTCCCGCAAATGTCAATGCGACACCCAAAAAGCCTTGCGGGATTGGCGCTGGCCTCCGAACTAAGGTTAATGCCAACATTGGTACTTCCGCAGATTTTCCAAATCTTGATGATGAGCTAAAAAAACTGCAGGTAGCCATTGAGGCCGGAGCCGACACAGCGATGGACTTAAGCACAGGTGGGGACCTTTCGGCAATCAGAAAAGCAATAATTTCACATTGCACCATACCGCTTGGAACCGTCCCCATTTACGAAGCTGCAATTAAGGCGGCGGAAGACAGCTCTGTTGCAAACATGTCAGAGGACCAACTTTTCAGAGTAATTGAAAGAAACGCCGAGGATGGAGTTGACTTTATAACCGTTCACTGCGGAATCACGCGAGAATCGCTTAGGCGGCTTCGCGAATCAGGACGGGTTACGGATGTCGTGAGCAGGGGCGGGGCATTTCTCGTCTGCTGGATGCTACAAAACGACAGGGAGAACCCTCTCTACGCCCGATTCGATGATCTCCTTGAAATATGCCGAAAGCATGACGTAACGCTTAGCCTTGGCGACGGAATGCGCCCTGGTTGCTTGGCTGACGCTAGCGACCGAGCACAAATCCAAGAATTGATAATCCTCGGCGAACTAGTCGACCGTGCGCGGAAGGCTGGCGTACAAGTTATGGTCGAAGGCCCAGGACATGTGCCAATGCATCAAATTGCCGCTAACATTCAAATCCAGAAAACGATTTGCAAAGGCGCCCCGTTCTACGTGCTTGGGCCACTCGTGACCGACGTTGCACCTGGCTATGACCACATAACTTCGGCGATAGGTGGGGCAATCGCAGCCGCTTCAGGTGCAGATTTTCTGTGCTACGTCACACCTTCCGAACACCTAGGGCTCCCCGGACCCGACGAAGTTCGCGTGGGAGTCGCTGCTGCGCGCATCGCAGCCCATGCAGCCGACATAGCGAAAGGCATTCCTAGCGCTATTGAATGGGACAATGAGATGTCAGCCGCACGAAAGGCTAGGAATTGGCAAAAACAGGCTGAGCTTGCACTTGACCCAATAGCGTTCAAAAAGTATCGCACCGAGCGTGCCGGCAATTCGGAAGACGTGTGCTCAATGTGTAGCCAATACTGTGCAATGAAGGTCGTTGACGAATATCTACGTCGGAAATAGGGCTTTTCTTATCAGGCACGAGGATGAAACTTCTTATATGCTTGCTTTAACTTTTCTCGAGAGATGTGTGTATAAACCTGGGTAGTAGCAATATTAGCATGCCCAAGCATCTCTTGAATCGAGCGCAAATCAGCTCCTCCCTGGAGAAGATGGGTAGCGAATGAATGCCTGATGGTATGTGGCGTTATGTTTTTAGTGATTCCAGCTTGAGCAGCATATTTCTTGATTAGCTTCCAGAAGCCAACACGCGACATCTTCCGACCGCGATTTGTGAGAAAAAGAAATTCTGAACTTCCTGATCTAGCAAACTTTGGTCTACCGGTAGACAAATATCGCTCGAGATATTCAATCGCCACCTTGCCCAGGGGAACTATACGCTCTTTTGAGCCCTTTCCAAAGCATTTGAGGAAGCCGACGCTTGTGTTTACATCGCTTATCCGAAGGCTTAGAAGCTCCGAAACTCGAATTCCTGTTGCATACAGCACTTCAAGCATTGCTTTGTCCCGACATCCAGATGGGTCACGCCAATCGGGCTGGGCTAGGAGTTCTGACACCTCCTCGATTGATAATACGCTAGGCAAGCGAAGTGCTGACTTCGTAGTCTCGATGCCCGAGGTAAAATCTTTTGTAATCAGCCCCTCTCGGCAGGCAAATTTGCAGAACGTCTTTATTGCAGAAAGCTTCCTGCTAATACTACTAGGCGACATCCCAGCCTTCTGCAATTCCTCGAGGAACCCCGCCAGCACTTCCTCCGAAAGGCCTTCGGGAGAGTTGATGCCTTTCCCGGTAGCGTAATGTGCAAATTGCGAGAGGTCGCGTGCATACGCTGCCACGGTATTCTGCGAAAGTCCTCGCTCAATAGCGACGTAATCAACAAATGCTTGGATTGCCTCATCCATTGTTCAACAAAATATCGTTTCGCGCAAATATTTTTATTTTTGGATTTGCATACGACATATCATGCGGCAATTCAACTATAAGCGGGAATTTCTTTCCAAAAATAGATGGCGGTGAATCAAATTGGCGAACAAGCCTATATTTTTTATCCAAAACAGCAAAATAGTCTATTGCTGCTTGATCGCCAATCCGAAGCCTATCTTCATACTCAAACTCGGAGAGAATAACAAACTCGGGTTCCATTTCGCTGAGCAGACGCCAATTCCATTCCTTGCTTTCGTCTGTAATAATCCCATATTCAGCGATGCTCTGAGCGGCCTCGAAACGGGTGCGGGCGCTACCGTATCCAAAGCGGGGGTCTAGCGGGGGTGTATAAAACCAAGGAATTGTCGGCATGGCGATGTTGCTTCCGGGTGGAATGTTTTTCCTAATCCACGTGAGAGCCGCATCTCTGTTATCCTCCCGTGCCATAACTTCGTCGAGCGAAATAGAGTAAAATAAGGTATATAGAACTATCAGGCCGGTGAACACACCGGTGACAACCCTGGCAATGCCCCTAGCAAAACCTCTTTCATCTTCAAACCTTTCCATTAGTTTACCAGGAATTCGAGCCCCGAGCAGGACAAGCGGCGGCAATATTGGCATGGTATACCGCGCAAACCTGACTTGTGCTACACCAATTAGTACGTAGTACGGCACTAGAAAAGCAATAAGCATGGCATCCTGCGGGGTCCATTTCCTTATAGCGTAAATTACCCCCGCCAGAGCAAGGACCATTATGGGCAAACCCATCCCTGGGAGAAGAGAATGAATCAAGTGGTAAATAAAACCGGAGCCTGTCTCGGCAAAGAGCAACCCATGACCTGTTTGTACGTGATGGGCTTCATAAAGGAAACCTCGCAGAAAACTTTCGGAGTTGAGCACTGCACCTGGACAACCAATAAGGAACCCTGCTGCCAAGCCAATAATTATCAAAAGCAAGTTCACAGACATTAGGCGTCTAAAGAAAGGACCTCCTCTGGAAAGGTGGGCTACAATAGGTGCGAGCACAACCAAGCCAGCGTTGTATTTTGTCGCGGCAGAGAATCCAGCAAAAAGTCCTGAAAGCAAATAATATCGAGTTTTAGATTTTTCCTCAGGTATACGAGATGCAAATAGTAAACTGCATGTCACAAAGAACGTTGCAGGAACATCCACTGCCAGAAAATGTGAATGCATAACGTGAATTGGCAATATCGCCATGAAGATTGCAGCTATCAGCCCTGTTCTTCGGCCATACATCCGGCGCCCGAGATAGTAGACCAGCAGCACTGTAGCAACCCCCATCAACAATGCAACAATGCGTCCAGCCAGGTACATCTGCGCATAGCCGCGCACTACCAATTCAGGGTCTCTTTTACCGAGAACTATAAGCCCCCAACCTGCCCCCATGAAGATTGCAATGTTTACAAGGTATATATATAGAGAACCGTAATTGTAGAATCTAGGATCTATTTGCCTATTAAAGAAGTCAATTCGCTGAGCCGCCTCCAAAATCGTTGTTTCATCAGGATGATAGGAAGAATAATGATCCATGTTCGGCAGCCCCCACTTAAGGCCATAGAGTCGAAGTGCTAGCGCTATTGCTGTGATTAGAATTGCGAAAAACGGTGAGAATCTTCTGATCACCTTCGAAGGTCTCCTCCAAAATTGCTACCGAAGTTTAATAGGTTTGACATTCGCTAAATTGCGAACTAGCGTGGTTTCTTCTTTTTAAGCGACGATTTTTGGACGCACATATATCTCTGGATTAGCACAAATATACCAATTGTTATCACTACATCTCCAATGCTTGCCACTTCCGGAGTATGAGGACCAAACCCCGGAAGGGGAATAACGTCTGCCAACCACTTAAGCCTTGAATCGGCCGTAAGAAGCACATGGCGTACGAATTCCCCCTCTCGGCTAGGATTGATTATGTTGGCAAGCCCAGCTATTTTAGCAGCCTTCTCGCTAATAGGCATGTAGCCGCCATTTGCCGCGCAGACCAAAAAGTTTAAAAATGTGCCTCCCCATACTGTTCGCAGATCTTTGATGTGCAAGTTTGCACCGATAGCTACAAGCAAAAGAATGTAATTAACGATATTCAGTAACCCTGCATATCCGCGAAAGGAAAAATGCCCGAAAAGGGCGACAATATACATTGCTACGAAAGACACAAATGGGAACGCAAAAAGGTATAAATGCTTTAGAGGGATACTTGAAAGATTTTTTAGTTTCCCTCTCCTAATTATCCCCAATATTAAGGAAAGTATGGCAAATTCAATAATCAAGATAGCTGCCTTTCACTTCGCCAGCGCCTCTGCAATACTTTCAAGAAGGCTTCTACTACCGCTGGGTCATATTTAGCTCCTGCGTTATTCTTGAGTTCCTCAATTGCACGCTTATCATCCATCTTGCCGTGAAATGATTTTTTCGATTCCATAGAATCATACGCAGTTGCTACAGCTAGAATTCTCGCACCAAGGGGAATTTCTTCGCCTTTTAGCCCATCCGGGTATCCCGAGCCATCCCAGCATTCATGATGATGGCGAATCAGCGGCGCAAGATCTTTGAGTAATCTGACTTGTTCCACCATCTCAGCGCCGATTACGGCATGTTGTTTTAGAATCTCAAACTCCTTGGAGGTAAGCTTGCCTTTTCTGCTGAGGATTGCATACGGCACCCTCACATTGCCGATGTCTGCAAGTAAAGCCGCATACTCCATCCGCAGAATTTGCGCCCTGGGTATGCGCATCTCGCGGGCAATATCTACCACATATCGTGCTACACGTTCTCCATGCCCCTCAGCACCGACGTCTTTTGTTTCAACAGCGCGGGCAAGTGTCAGGAGGGACTGCCTATAAGCCCGACGCATTTGTAATGGCAGATATATATATGAATAGCACCCAAACACGATGGTGAATGCTACAGCCATGAGGAAAACCGGACTGAGCCAGAAGCTATTCCCCATGCTCCAACTCCTCTCTCGCCATTACTTGCATGAATGCCTTTACAACCCGTGGGTCGAACTGAGTCCCGGCTCCGTAGCGTACTTGATCTATTGCTTGATCAATTGTTAATGGCGCTCGGTATACGCGCCTATCTTTCTCGTCAGGCCCTCCCGTCATGGCATCAAAAGCGTCGGCAACGGCAATCACAGCTGCCTCTATTGGAATCTCGCCATCCTTGAGGCCATCTGGATAGCCCTTGCCATCTGGACGTTCGTGATGTCCACGTACCCATGGGACTATCGCTTCAAGGTGCTTCATTTGTGAGAGAATCTCTGCTCCTCGCGCGGGGTGCTGCTTTATAATAGCCCAATCTTCTTCGGAAAGAGCTCCGACTTTGTCCAAAATCTGCTCGTCCACCCCGATCTTACCTACATCGTGTAGAAGGCCCGCATCGCGTATTAACATCAAACTTCGCAAAGGTAAACCCATTTGCCGGGCAATTTTATCGGAGATGTCCGCCACCCTTTCGAGGTGTCCTTTTGTATATGGGTGGTAATGCTGCATATAGATGCCTAGTGAAGTAATCGTCTCGCGGTAAGTATCAAGTCGTTTGGCATATTGGTTGAGAGCCTGTCTCCCCATCAAAAACGGGATTATCATAAGCAATATTCCATGTATACCATAGGCTAAGTAAAGGTATGCAAACAGTATTCCTGATGGGCCAGTCACGAGATTGTTGGTGGCTGTCCATCGCAATTGTTGAGCCACATGAATTCGCCAGGGTTCGCGAAGATGTAAGGCCAAAGCGGTTGCTAGTAATAGTGCATTTGTCGTTGTGCAGGTAAATACCCATAGCAACACAGGTAGCACAACTGCAGACAAAGTGACTTCACTTCCTGTCTGCAAGGTCATGCCGCCAGAAAATATGTAGGCGATAGATGCAACTGTTATCGAAATGATAGTATTGCACAAGTTGTAGTACGTCAAATCTAAGAGCAATCTTAGTGGGTATTTGCCGCGGTGGAACACCATGTTTGACGCAATTAAACCTAATGAAGTTACAAGTAAGGTTTCGGTGAATCCATGGCTAATAAATAAGGCCAGAACCGCTGGCATAGTCATCGTATATTCGGTTGCTGAGCTGGGGAATACAACGGGAAGTATTTCGGCAAAGAAGATAAGGATAAAGAAAACAACTAATTCAGGCCAGGCGTGTAGTTCTATTCCCCCAAACGCCACGGCTGAAGTCAAAATAATAAAACCGAGGAGGTATATAGTGTACTTATACTGAGTGAATGCTTTGGCGACCTGACGCACTTGAACTTCCTGTTCAGAGTTGGGCCGACGGAGGTGGCTACTTTGGGTTAGGCATCAGCCTAAATTTACCCGTCCTAGATCCTAGGGCGGTGGCCAGAATCTACCGAACGCGCCGGATGTAAGCACCAGCGACGCCAGAGCAAGCAGTACTTTGACCAAGGTCTTCATTTACGTCAACCCCTTTCGTCGTGAGGATAATGTCTATTTCCGCTAGACATAGACATTTCCACCGCTTCGCTCGGGATTTGAATCGTTTTTGCGACCTTTTCACCGCCTGCCGTCGGCCCAAACAAATTATTCTTTCTCTTCGCCCATTAAGCCCAGCCGTCTATTGACGGCATCTAGCGTTGCATTCACCACCGCTTTCCATAAATCCTGCTTGACGATTGCTGAACCTATAAGTGGTTCTTCGCCCCGTGAAGTTATCATGTTTATTAAAACTATTACTATTTGCCTGCCTGACAAAGTAATATTAGGATTGATGTCTTCAACAACGAATGTCCCATCGGTGCCTTCACAATTTTCAACTGCTCGGAGGGTTGCCGTCGCTATGAGCCTGAGTTGGCTCAGACTTGAACTATGACCTGTTGCACTGCCAGTATATACTTCTTGGTCTTTTTTAAGATGAACAGTAGCCTGAGAATGAGCTCCATTAAGTGAGATTGAGACATCCGAAAACTTCAATCTTCCTATGTCGAACCTGAAGCGCTTTCCATCCTGTGTTTGTGCTACGCTTACTTTTTTGTGGTCTAGTTCGATTCCGAACTTGGCCATGAGTGCTGACTCGACATCCCTTACAACTTGCTTTGGTGCTCTGCTCGACTCTGCTAGAACATGAATCTCTTCTATGACGCCTGCATTGTTTGTTACAACACGGCTTGAGATGATATGGTTGAGCGAGCGAATAACTGATTCAATTTCTGAAGCCGATATTTTTCTTGTGGTCCCCATTTTTATTCCTCCGAGCTATGCATCTCTAAAGGATGCTGCAAGCTTGTCTCCAAGGAGATTTCTTATCCTTGCCATGCGGTCGTCTACTTCCTCATCCCGTAGGGTCTTCGTAGGCGAACGAAATACCATTCTAAACGCAAGACTCTTCTGCCCTGCAGGTAAGGGTGGACCTTTATATAAATCAAACAACGATATACTTTCTAGTAGGTCTCCCGCCCCTTCTTCCAAAACCTCTCTAACCCTATCATATGGAATCTCGTCGGCGACAACGACGGCCAAGTCCCTCGTAAGTGCTGGATATCGAGAGAACGGACGATATGGTTCTGCTTCTCGACGACGACTAATCAATTCGTCAAAATCAAGTTCGAATGCGTAAGTTCGACCTGGAAGATCGAACTTAGCAGCAAGGTCCGAGCTGACCTCGCCAAGAACGCCGACTTCGGTATTTCCTATTTGTATGATTGCTGCTCTAGTCGGGTGGAATCCATCAAGCCGCGCCTGTCTGAAAAGCACTTCGCCCTTTACCAATCGGTTGAAAATAGTTTCAACTACGCCTTTTGCCAAGAAGAAATCTGCTTCGAGGCTACTTTTGTCCACATTCCAAGCCGTCTGCCACATCGAGCCAGTTAAAGCCCCAGCGATGCTCAAACGTTCGATAATCGCGCCATTATCGGTAGAGGCCACGCGTCCAATCTCGAATATGCCGATATCCCTTATCCCTCGACTTGCGTTGTAGCCAATTACTCCTAATAGATTTGGAATAAGGCGCTTTCGTATCCTGCTTAGATCATCGCTTATCGGGTTGCGAATCACGACTTCGCCGTGTTCGCCCTCTGTTGGAGGTACAAGTGAATGAGTGACAACTTCCTGAAGGCCGCATGCAATCAACGTATCCGCAACTTCAGAAGCAAACCTTCCTTCCGGGCTGTCGCTCCCTTGCATTGTTTCACCCATAGGGAGTTTCTCTGGGATTGCATTGTATCCGTACAACCTGCCAACTTCTTCAATCAAGTCAATTTCGCGCGTTATGTCTGGCCGAAACGTAGGAACGGTCACCAATAGCGGGTCACCTTTCGCAACAGACATACCTAGTCTGGAAAGGTAGTCTGCGATTTGCTCTGAGCTTACTTTAACGCCTAAGACCTCGCTTGTACGTTGAGGCCTAATCTCTAAGGTTACCGGGTTAATCTTTCTTGGATAGGCGTCCACAATGCCCTTAGCGATTGACCCGCCAGACCACTCCACAATCAATTGGGCTACACGGTCAAGGGCATAGGTTGTTAATTCAGGATCAACGCTGCGCTCAAACCTATACGATGCTTCGGTACTCATGCCGAGATATTTTGCGGTTTTTCGTATAGAGATTCGGTTAAAATGGGCTGACTCCAAAAGAACGTTGCGCGTGTTAAAGCTTACCTCGGTGTCTGCACCGCCCATCACTCCTGCGATGGCAATAGCCCTCTCAGAATCTGCTATCACCAGGATTTCCTCGTTCAGTATGCGCTCTTCGCCATCTAAAGTTACGATTCTTTCGTCAGGTATTGCTTGGCGAACGATTATATGGTGATTCTTCACCAAATCGTAATCGAAAGCATGAAGGGGCTGCCCTAGCTCAAGTAGCACATAATTCGTCGCATCCACGACATTATTTATGGGCCGGAGGCCCCCAGCGACTAGCCTTTCCTGAACCCATGCTGGTGACGGCCCTACCTTGACATCGGTAACTACGCGTGCTGAGTATCGTGGACAATTGATGGGGCTTTCGATGTCAACTTTTACGAGGTCAGATGCCTTCGTATCACTTTCGACCAACTTAGGGATTGGAGGATTTAGTTGGGTCCCAAGTAAAGCTGAAACCTCTCGTGCAACGCCAACTATTGAAAGCAAATCAGGCCTATTTGGGGTAACGTAGGTTGAGAAGACAAGCTTGTCGCCTATCTCGGTTACCTCTTCCACTTCGAGGCCAGCGAGTGTCAATCGCTCCGCTAGTTGCTTCGGAGGGACATCAAAGCTCACATATTCTCTTAGCCATTCGACAGGTACTAACACGACAGGAACCCTTTGTAGGAAGCCTAAAATTGCTGAAGAAAGCGCAAGTCGTTCTCAAGGAACAGGCGCAAATCGTCGATGGCATGCTTAAGCATCGGCATGCGTTCGATTCCCAGGCCAAAAGCAAACCCCGTGTACTTTTCCGAGTCTATGTCAAAGCGCTCAAGTACGTTTGGGTGAATCATTCCGGCACCGCCTAATTCAAGCCAGCCGGTAGACTTGCAAAGTGAACATCCGGCGCCCTTACACATTACGCAGCTAATAGCCCACTCAGCGCCAGGTTCTACGAATGGAAAGTAGTCTGGGCGAAACCGCACTTTGGTTTCTGGTCCGAACATCTCGCGCACGAATTGTGCCAAAGTCCCTTTTAGGTTTGCCAAGCTTATCCCTTCGTCGACCGTAAAACAGTCAACTTGGTGGAAAGTGTGTGAATGCGTAGCATCCACAGCATCGAACCTAAAACATCGCCCAATTGTTGCGATACGGAATGGCGGTTTCTGGCTTTCCATTACCCTTCCCTGAAGAGCAGTCGTCTGCGTCCTGAGTAGGAGGTCATCAGTTATATAAAATGACATCTGCTCATCCAGCGCCGGATGTTCTTCGGGATAGTTCAAGGCTTCGAAGTTGTAAAGATATTGTTCGATTTCCGGTCCTTCGACCACTTGATAGCCCATCCCGATGAAGATTCGCTTTACTTCTGCGATGGTTACAGACAGGATATGGCGCCTGCCTACTTGGAACAATCTGCCTGGCAGCGTGACATCCACAGCTTCGCGGGCAAGCTGGGCATCCCGCTCCTCGATTAAAATCTTCTCGCGCTTCTCGGCGATCTTTCCTTCTAGCAGTTGTCGAAGTTCGTTTGCGCTCTGGCCAAACGATGGCCTTTGCTCTGGGGGCAGCGTTTTCACGCTGCGCAATAGCTCAGTAACCTTGCCCTTACGTCCGAGGTACTCGGTTTCCAGCTCCGCCAACGTCTGCGAAGATGCGGCTGATGCAATCCGTTGCTCTGCTTCACGGCGCAGGGCTTCGATTTGCTCGTAAACCAAATCCTACTCCCCGTTCTTAGAAAGTCAAGCTGCTAGCTGTTCTGAGGCATGTTTAACCAGCGCAGCGAAGGCGGCTTTGTCATTAACAGCCATTTCCGCAAGAACCTTGCGGTCTATGGCTATTCCGCCTTTCGCTAAGCCCTGGATGAATCTGCTATAGGATATGCCGTTTTCTCGGCATGCCGCATTGATGCGTGTTATCCAAAGACTCCGAAACTCTCGCTTCCTAACTCTGCGGTCGCGGTATGCATAGTTGAGCGCCTTTGCGACTGCTTCATTCGCAGTTTTGAAGAGGCGGCTTCTTGCGCCCCAATAGCCTTTTGCGCGCTCCATGACTTTCTTATGCCGCTTATGGGTCATTATCCCACGTTTTACCCGTGGCATCTAACCTGCTCCTTTCAATATTGCAACTTGTATTCGGCCTTTTTATGTTATGGCCATCTCCTGTTATGAACCGTAAGGAATCATGCGGTGAACTTTCTGCTTTTCGCCGCCAAAAACCAAAGACTCTACGCTCAGTCTGCGCTTTCTGGCTGGGGACTTCTTCATCATTAGGTGTCCTTTCCCCGTATTTCGCCGTACAATTTTACCTGATGCAGTTATTTCGAATCTCTTGGCAGCTGTTTTTCTTGTCCTTATCTTTGGCATTCGACTCTATTCCTTTCAAGATACAAGTTGCCACGCGACCTCTCGAGCCAAGCTCCGGATCCGTGGCACGGCTAGGCGTTCCTATGATTAGTTCACCAATCGGCAGACCTAGACAATCCTTCCTACTTTGGGCTTAACACCATCGTCATCGTCCTGCCTTCCATGGCGGCAGGTTTTTCAACCACCGCTATATCAGCGGTTGCCTCTGCAATCCGATCAAGTGCGCGCTTGGCGAACTCCGGATGAGTTATTTCGCGACTCCGGAATATTACTATTATTTTAACCTTGTTTCCTTCTCCAAGGAACCTCAGGGCGTGTCTCAGCTTGACCTGAAAATCATGCTCATCAGTGCCAGGGCGCATTTTAATGCTTTTCACTTCGGTAATCCGCTGCTTCTTTCGAGCCTCCCGTTCGCGCTTTCCTTGCTCATACTTATATTTCCCGTAGTCCATTATTTTGCATACAGGAGGCACAGCGGTCGGCGCCACCTCAATTAAATCAAGGCCCTTCTCCCTTGCAATCGCTAGTGCTTCGTGAACGGGTTTGATTCCAAGCTGGTTTCCCTGTTCGTCAACCAGCCTGCATTCTCGAGCCCGAATCCGCTCATTAACCCTGAGATCTTTATTTATGCTCCATCACCTCGTAAAAATTAACCACAGGGCCATATGCGGACTGCACACACAGCCCGGAGTTGGTGTGCTAAACCCCAGCAACCGCGTCTCCGTGCGCCATCCGAACCCTGCGGTCGTAGCATTTAAAGTATTATTGGAGTTAGTATAGCATAATATCATTAATTCGTCAACTCGTTTTTAGCAAATGCGATAAAGTCCTCTATTAGCATAACTCCTATGTCACCGGTTTCGCGCTTCCTCACCGATACTTTGCCTGACTCGGCCTCTTTATCGCCAACTATGAGCATATACGGTATCTTTTGTACCTGGGCCTCACGGATTTTAAAACCTGTCTTTTCATTTCTTGAATCTACTGACACCCTAAAGCCTGCCTCACTAAGACGACCCGCTACCTTCTCTCCATATTCCCGATGCCTGTCTGCGATTGGCAACACAATCATTTGTATTGGCGCAAGCCAAAGAGGAAATGCTCCGGCATATTCCTCAATCAGAACACCCATGAATCGTTCGATAGCACCCAAAGCCGCCCTATGAATCATCACCGGTCGGTGGGGCTTGCCATCCTCGCCGATGTACTCTAGGTCGAAGCGCTCTGGCATCGAGAAATCGAGCTGTATCGTGCCTAGCTGCCAAGAGCGTCCTATCGAGTCTTTGACGTGAAAGTCAATCTTTGGCCCATAGAAAGCTCCATCACCTGGGTTTATTTGATAAATTATGTTATTTGCGCGAAGTGCTTCGTGAAGGGCTTTCTCTGCGGTTTCCCATATCTCGTCAGAGCCAATGGATTTTTCCGGCCGCGTACTGAGCTCAATGCGGTAATCTTTGAATCCATACTTCGCATACGTTGTGCGAATTAGGTCAATGACGCCCGTTATCTCTGACTGTATTTGCTCAGGGCGGCAAAAAATGTGTCCATCGTCAATTGTAAAGCTCCGCACTCGGAACAAGCCGGTCAACACTCCCGAGAGCTCGTGCCGATGGACAAGCCCTAGTTCGGCATATCTAAGCGGAAGGTCGCGATATGATTTTAGCGTCTCCTTGTAGATTAGAATTGCGCCAGGGCAATTCATTGGCTTAACTGCATAGGTCTGGTCGTCTATCTCAAGGAAATACATATTATCGCGATATGTTTCCCAATGGCCGCTCTGGCGCCAAAGTGATTCGTTCAAGATCATCGGTGTGCGAATTTCTAAATATCCGCGCTTTTGATGTTCCTGCCGCCAAAAATCAATAATCTGGTTATAGACAATTGCTCCTTTTGGATGCCAGAAAGGAAATCCAGGACCTTCCTCATGGAAACTGAAAAGGTCAAGGTCTTTACCAATCTTTCGATGGTCGCGTTTCTTAGCTTCCTCAAGGCGCTTTAAATATTCATCCAGCTCCTTCTGGGTAGGAAACGCTGTGCCATAGATGCGTTGTAGCATTGGATTCTTTGAATTGCCTCGCCAATAAGCTCCTGCAACGCTCAGGAGCTTGAAAGCCTTCACCAAACCAGTGCTTGGAAGATGAGGACCGCGGCACAAGTCAATAAAAGACCCCTGGCTGTAGACGGTGACAACAGGTTCTTCGATTTCACGAAGAAGATCGAGCTTGTAGGGCTCATCAGCAAAAAGGCTAAAAGCCTCTTCCTTTGATATTTCCTTTTTCTCGAACGGAAGATCTGCTGCGATAATCTCGCGCATTCGGGCTTCAATTTTCTCTAAGTCTTCCGGCGAGAAACCACCTTTGCGGTCGAAATCATAATAAAAGCCGTCCTCTATTGCAGGCCCGATTCCAAGCTTGACCTCAGGATAAAGTTCTTTCACTGCTTGTGCCAGTATATGCGCTGCACTATGTCTCAACGTAAGAGGATCCACTTTGCACCTCTCATCAACCAAGTAAGGAAATTCTAAAAGACCAGTAGGTAATTATGGGCATCCTTTCTATCACCTAATTACCTTAGAGATGATACAAGATTCTTCAGAGATTTGCAAATTACGCAGGTGGGGAACGCCGCAAGCTATTGAATAATCGGGCAAAATCGCCAATCCGACCAGATATAGTGGCAATAAAGGAAATGACATTGCTAAAAATATCTAGGCTTACTATTTTAAATCGGTTTTCTTCCAAACATCCACATACACAGCATCTCCTACCTCGAAGAATAAGCTTTTGAGCTTTTCTTCTCATCGTCTTACCCTTGAATACCATCAAACTAAATTGATTTCGCCAGCAGAAGCTCTCTCCAAAATGCGCTCGCGTAGAGCAGTTTGCAACGATTCCTGATAGCCTGGCTTTACGGAACCAGTAATGCGAATAGTAACTTTAGATGCATCTATGGCTATAATTCCGTCAGCACGTGGCGGAGTGACAACGCCTTCAACCTCATCCGCAATCCTTTTGCCTAATTCATTTATCAAAGACCGTACCATCTCAAGATTGGAGTTCGGAGCAATGTTAACATCCAACGACACCTGTATTGTCCCGCGGGAATGGTTAGTTACTAGAGTTACATCGCCATTTGATATAAATACAAGCTTGCCAACATCGTCACGAATTTTAGTGACTCGCATACCGAGCTCCTCAACTAAACCCGAGATGCTACCGATGGTGACATAATCCCCAACTGCATACTGATTTTCCAAAACTATAAAGAAGCCAGAAATAACATCGCGAACAAGCCTTTGGGCGCCAAAGCCTATTGCCAAACCAGCGACCCCAGCAGTTGTGAGCACAGGAGCAATGTTAACCTTGAAGACCTCCAGGACCATTACACCTGCTATAAAAATTAGGACATAAGAAATTACACTCTTAATGAGAGTGCCAAGCGTTTTTGCACGCGCAATCGTTTCTGGTGTCGGTCCCTTAGTTTCGCGCTGAGTTACCACTTGAATCACGCGTTCAACAAATTTGTTAACCGCAGCGCGAATTAATAGGAAGATGACTACTATCTTAACCGCGGCCAAAGTGGAGGGAATAATCTTGTGCGCCGCTGTCCTCCAAAACTCAGCAATAAACAGGATATTCCAATTCATACCTTGTACACCTCTGGCAGAGCTTTCAATAGCCGAAACGGATTGTAACAATTTTCCCTTAGATATGCAAAAGCAGGGGCTACTCCAAGGCGCAAGCGGCTGGAGTTACACTGAATGCTAGTTCGCAGTTAACCGATAATAAACATGTGATATGTGTTTTAAGCATTTGCCAAAATTTTTTGCCCCCATCGACTCTGAACCTCTTCTTGGAGGCTGCGGCTTCTCTTGGGTTTCGCCGATAATTATAAAATAGCTGTTTATGTCTTTTGAAGACACAGTATGGAGACATCTGATGAGACGATTTGGTGGGCTTATGCTTCCACCTTTAAAAGCGAGGAGGAAAAAACTTCATGATTTGGTTTGTTGACGCATTCAATTTCCTATGCAAGGGCGGCCCCGTAATGATTCCACTAATAGCCTGCTCGATAATCTCAGTAGCAGTAATGATTGAGCGCTTCATACGCCTAAGGAATGCAGGAGCCGACCCTGACGAGCTAATGGAACGCATTGAAAAATGCCTTGCTCTTGGCAAGGGCTCAGATGCAGTCAACCTTTGCCGAACCGTCGGCACCCCTTTAGCGGAAATGCTCGCCCGAGGGCTTGAATGTCGTGGAATAGGATCTCGACAGGCTGAGAAATGCATGGAGGAGTATGCTCTCAGAATGACGCCAAATTTGTTTTGCCGGTTACCTATCCTAGACACAATAATTACAATTGCTCCTCTCTTGGGATTGCTAGGAACAGTCACCGGTATGATACGCTCATTCCATGTAATATCCACTAAGTCAGGCATTGGAACGCCTACTGCAATCACCGGCGGCGTCGCTGAGGCTTTGATTGCCACTGCAACGGGCCTCGCCATTGCAATTGCCACCCTTGTTGGCTACAACTACTTAACTGAAAAAGCCAAGGCATTGGTCAGCGACATGGAGATATACGGAACACGCTTAGTCAACATCCTGTCAGCCGGCGAGGAGGACCAGCATGAGGCTAAAGCGCTTCGAGCCTAAGAGGGCAAGGATTGAGATCGTGCCGATGATAGACACGATCTTCTTTCTTCTCGTTTTCTTTATGATTGCCTCGCTGGCAATGACCACCATGAAAGGCATGCCAGTAAACCTACCTAAGTCAAGCACGGCTCAAGATAGGTCTATGGTGAAGACCGTTGTCACCATAACTGCAACTGGCAAATTCTATGTGGACAAGCGTCCTGTTCCATTCGCGCTTATCCAACCGACTTTGAGGGAGAAACTGAAAGAGAATCCTAAAATGGTTGTTGTAATCAATTGCGACAAGAGCCGCAATTGGGGCGATGGCATCGAGGTGATGGATGAAGCAAAAAAGGCCGGCGCTGAAATCATCACCATTGCCACAGAACCAAAGATTGAGAAAAAGTAATATGCGCGACCGGTTGCTTACATACGCAATTGCTGCTTCGATTGGAATCCATCTTGCCATTCTTGGTTTGGTTGGCAAAACATCGGCTGCCCGTCCGATTGAAATCGAAGATCTTAAGCTAGTTCGAGTAGAGGTTGTTGACATCCCGGAGAATGTGAAAGTTTCAGAGCCAGAGAACATCAAACCTGCGCCTAAACTCAAATCAACCGAGTCTGAACACTTACCGCTCCCACCGCCGGAAAAGATACCAGTAGCACCGCCAGCAAAGCCAAAACCAAAGCCAGGTAAACAGCCTCCATATCAAGAGACTAGAAAAAAGGCGCCAATTTCTGGATATTCTCCTGGCTCAACCATTGCCTCTAATAAACCGCCGGGCGACCCGGGCGGGGACTTGAACTTCGGCTCACCAAGCCATCATGGTGATATCAACATTGGCCCAAGTGGCCAGACACCAGTTGGATGGGTTCCTGGAAACCCGGGCGGCAAGGGCGTAGGTTCAGGCAGTGGAGAAGGTGTTGGAAAGCCAGAACCCCTACCGAATGCGACTCCAGGTCCTGGTCAAGAACCAAACCCAGCGCCACCACCTCCACCACCTCCGCCACCTCCGCCGCCGCCTGACATAGACGTAAAGGTATGCGCCGAATCTGGAATGCTGCCAGGTCCATACTGCGAAAAAACGGTGATTAAGTCATTTAGGCCTGGCAAAGAACCAACCTCAATTTGCACAATCTGCAAGCCAAAGCATATCTCAACCCTGGCCGACAGGGCTGAGCCAGAATTGGTCAGCGGGTCAAAGCGTCCGAAATACCCTCCATCAGCCAGGGACCAAGGAATCGAGGGCTCTGTAACAGTCGAGTATACCATCAACACAGAAGGCAATGTTGTGGGCGTAAAGGTTACAAAATCTTCCGGCAGCATCGAACTTGACCGCGCGGCGACCGAAACCGTCCAAAGTCGAAAATATAAGCCTGCCGTTCAGGGCGGCATTCCTCGAAACTTTCGCAAACGCGAAACTTTCCACTTTGCACTGGATTAAGCTAATCAAGAGGTTCAGTGCTCATCCCATTTTCTATTTATCGCCCATTCATCCTCATGGCCGCAAGACTTGGCATACTTTGAAGAAGCAACCAAAAACTTTGTCAGCACTTCCCGGCATGAGATGTTGCCGCAGATGTGTCTAGCCCATGAGTAAATCCATTTTGCATGCAGATTTCTGCTTGAATGTTCTAATTTTTCGGCGATGCTATAGAAGCATTAGCCATCTTGACATCAAGCAGTGTTTAGATTTAAAATCATAAGTTGCAATTTTCGAGCTTTGTCATCTGATATTTGATTGAAAAGCCAAGCGGTTAGGTGTGCAGTTATTTGGGTTTACTATCACCGCCAACAGTTTAATAATGTGAAAGGGGAGTCGGAATGATATATCCTTCGATGGATGAGCTTGACGCCAAGGTAGGAAGCAAGTATGCGCTAGTTATAGCAGTGGCAAAGCGAGCGCGCCAATTGCGCGAGGGTGCTCAACCGCTGGTCGAAAGCACATCCAAAAATCCGATCACCATTGCTCTTGAAGAAATTGCGGCTGGAAAGATTCGGATTCACAAGCCAACTCCAGAGGAACAAGCGGCCCGGGAAGAACAGCTTGCTCTTCCTCGCGAACGCAAGCGTGAAATAGAAGAAGCAGTCGATCTTCTCAGAGCTCCGGTACAAGAAGTCACGGAAAAGACGGGCGATGAAAAAACATCCCATGAGGAAGAAGGAGAGCTCACTGCTTCGGGCAATGGCTTGTCCAATGTAGATGACCAAGGTTCATTGGGTGAAATCGGGCTCGAAGAAAGGCCCGAGATTGTAGAAGAATAATACTTAGAAATTATAAAAAGCCTCGAAACAACTTAAGCACACATTGAGTAACTAAACAACCAAGATGCCTGTGAAAAGAGATTACTATGAGGTATTGGGAGTTGACCGCGGGGTATCTCAGGAAGAAATCAAGAAGGCATACCGACGGTTAGCTCGCCAATACCATCCAGATGTAAATAAGGGCGACTCGAACGCCGAGGAAATCTTCAAGGAAATCAACGAAGCCTATGATGTCCTGAGCGACCCAAAGAAGCGCGAGATATATGACCGATATGGTCATCAAGGGCTAAATGGTCGCTTTTCAGGGTCTGGACCTGGGTTTGGATTTGAGGACTTCGGCATTGGCGGATTTGGCGATATCTTCGATTTGTTCTTTGGCTCAGGCATAAGAACAGAACAACATCGAAGATCAACCGCCGAACCCGGTGCAGACCTTCAATATGAACTTGAGATTACCCTGGAGGAAGCTGCCACCGGCGTTGAACGTGTATTCCGACTATCAAGAATGGAACGATGCGAAGCCTGTAATGGAGCTGGGTATCCACAAGGCAGTTCGCCAGGGTTATGCCCTGACTGTGGCGGCACTGGCCAGATAGAACATCGTCGCTCAACAATACTTGGGTATATCTCATCGGTAAGCACATGCTCCCGATGCCGGGGCACAGGCGAGATACTTACGAACCCTTGTCGCAATTGCGGCGGCCAGGGGCGCATTCGCCAGACGAGTGAGCAAACTGTTCACATACCGGCCGGCGTTGAAAACGGCTCTCGAATTAGAATCCGTGGGGCTGGCGATGCAGGTATTCGAGGCGGCCGAGCAGGAGATTTGTACGTAATAGTCTACATCAAGCCTCACAACATATTTGAGCGTCGCGGGGACGACATCATTTGCGAGGTTCCCATAAGCTTTGTTCAAGCTGCGCTTGGTGATACGATTGAGGTGCCAGTGCTTGGTGGGACTACTACTCTGCGCATTCCGCAGGGGACCCAACCAGGACAGGTTTTCAAACTTGACGGCAAGGGTATGCCCAATCTTGATACAGGGCGGCGGGGCGACGAACACGTGGTTATCAAAGTAACAATCCCGACTGAGCTTTCGGCCCAGCAGAAAGAATTGCTCGAGCAGTTCGCTCAGTTGAGCGGGATCTCGGTAGAAAATGGCCGAGGCAAAGGCTTGTTTAGAAAAAAAACAACAAAAGAAGTAGGCTGAAATATCATGCGTTGGGCCGAAATGGAAGTCCAAACCAACGTGACGGCTCAAGAAGCCGTCGAAGCGATAATGTTTGAGAACGGATGTGGTGGCTTAGCCATTCAAGGTGAAACCCCTGTCTTCATTAAATGCTACCTCCCAGTTGACGATCGGCTAGAAGAACGCATATCCAATATCCAAAGTGGCATTGCAAACCTCACCAAGTTTGGGCTGGACCCAGCTCCTGCCGAAATTACTATCAAATATGCCGAAGAACAAGAATGGGCAGAGGCGTGGCGTCAGTTTTTCCGCACAACCCGAGTTGGAAAGCATATAGTTATTAAACCCCCATGGGAAAAATTTAATCCTGAACCCGGCGACGTAGTGATTGAAATCGAGGCAGGCATGGCCTTTGGAACAGGGCAACACCCAACCACTCGTATGAGCCTTGAAGCCCTTGAGAAGCGCGTTCGGCAATGCATGACCGTCGTAGATTTTGGTACTGGTTCGGGAATCTTGGCGATTGCAGCGGCGAAACTAGGCGCCTGCCTTGTAATCGCATTCGACATAGACGAGCTCGCCGTCCGAGCAGCAAGGGAAAACGTCCAGCGTAATAACGAAGAAGAGCATATCGAGGTCCACCAAACTGATAACTTAGGGTTCATTCAAACTACTGTTGACCTAATCACGGCAAACATAGTAGCCGAAACGATCACAAAAAACGCTCCTGACATCGCCCGCGTACTTCGCAGGGGCGGCATCCTCATTGCTTCAGGTATCGTAGACGAGAAATCGGCAGACGTCGAACGTGCACTTCGAAACGAAGGTTTTGACATAGCGGAGATCCTCAAAGATGGCGAATGGACAACCTTGGTAGCACATAAAGCCAGCTAACTCTTAACAAAGGAGGCCAACAATGAAGCCCCCCATAGGCCTTGTGTTTCGGATCTGCGCCATAATAATTTTCGCATCCACCATATATGCTAAATGCTCCGCAACACACAACATTTCCTACCGGTGGGAAACCCGTCATGTTGAGATCGCCTATAGAGATTCCGTTGGTACACCAATCCCCACTAGCTACGGCTTTTGGGCATTAATGCAGAACTTGGCCCACCAAAAGCGGCTTTTTGAAAGCTATATGCGTTCGCCGGCAGTAAGTTCCATTGGCAATAAGCTGGACGTTGAAATTTCGGTGTTTGGTTTGGAAGGCAAACCGCCAGGAATGGTGCTGAAAGGCCAAAATGTTCAGGCAGTGGTCAAGCCACCATTTACTGACCCAAGGGTTATGCATGCTTTGCTTGAAATGTCTGCAGGCAATAGCCTTGAACTTTTCGGCGATCTTTCAGATTACCATACACGTCGCGCGAAGCATGCGCTAACCGCATTTCCAGATGATGGCTTTCCAGTCTTTTCTCCATCGGGGAGCCGACTTGCGTTCCAGTCGTGGCGGGGAGATATTGTGGACGTCCTAATAGCTTCGCCTGATGGAAGCCGACCTATACGCACAGGTGGTACAACAGCGACAAAGAGCTTGCGGTCGCTTGCTGGAACACACAGCATCTTTGGCTTACCTGTTTGGTCGCCTAACGAGCGGATGATTGCATACATCGCAGACGGCAAGGTTGTGGTGGCAGATTTAACACGAGGGACCACTCGCTTAATCACCGACTGTGAAGATGCAATCACAAAGGTTTTATGGTCACCGGATGGAAGCATGATAGCGGCAATTGTCTCAGGCATGGATGACGACATTCGCTACGCATCAGATGTGCTCCTATTGAATCCCTATATCGCGAAACCAGTTTCTTTAAAAAACAAATTGGCGGTTCTCAAACGTGGTTTTTTCCCGACGAACTTGAGCTGGCAACCCACTTCAAGGGTTTTAGCAGTGGTGGTAGGACTCACAGGCGTCGACTTGGGAATAAATGGTAAATACCTAAGTGCTGAGGAAACGAGAAACTCCATTGTATACTTCGTGGATCCCTTTTCTCAGAATACCCAGTCAATCCGCTTGCCAGGATTGTACGTTGACGATGGGTGGAGCGAGGACGGCAAAACGTGGACAGTCGTTGTTAGGTCTGGAGATGAATATATGCTCCTCTGCATGTCTGAAGAAAACCTCCGCATAAAGACTGTCGCCACGAGTGCCAAAGAAATGTGCATCCTAGGCATACAAGACGGCTGCATCTCCTATCTCGATGGCGAGAAGCCAATTCTCGCCAATCTTAGCGAAGGGAAAGCTAAGCCCCTAGACAACGTGCGGGTGGAAAATATCCAGCTTATGCCGGGAGTTTACGGTGGTTACATTGGCTCAAGCGAAGATTTCACGACAAAGAATGAGCAGGGCGAGAAGATTATATTAATTGAAGATGGGTCTTCACAGCACTACTTACTAGGGGCTAGCGATGGCAAAGTTATCGAGAAGGAGTGGGGCAAAGTAATCATTACCGCTCCTGGAACCTTCCCAGAAGGCTGGCTTTCTCGGTTTTCAAAGGAGAGCGACCTCATACATCTTGACTGGTCTCCAAAGGCGAAGGCATTTGCCGCGTCGGCAAGTCAGCATGGAGGATTAATTGAGATGCTTACTGCCAAGCCAGGAGGAGTTCCAACAAACATTAGCAGAAAGCTTGATTCACAGGCAATTAGAATACTCAAGGTGGAACAAAAAGACCGCAACAAGTCACCGTAGGGCAGATTGGAATTCGGCAATTAAGGCGGCGGTTGCAGCTTTCATATCATCAGCACAAACTACTGCCGATATAACTGCCGCCGAATCAGCACCAGCCCTAGCAACTTCGCGTATATTCTCAAGCGAGATTCCGCCAATCGCTACAATAGGAATTTTACAAACTTTGCGAATGGCTACTAAGCCCTCAATCCCAATAGGAGGCCCAGCATCTGATTTAGTGGAAGTTGAGAAAATTGAACCTACACCTATATAGTCGGCGCCAGCCTCCTCAGCCGCTAGGGCTTCCTCAATCGTTGATACGGAAACTCCGATGATTCCGCGGGGGAATAGCTTGCGGACTTCTTGAATTGGCTGATCTTCTTGCCCGATATGTACTCCGTCCGCGCCGCATGCGATAGCAACTTCGACCCGGTCATTAACAATGAACAAAGCCCCAGCCCTAGTGGTAATCCGAACGATTTCAGTTCCAACTTCGATTAAGCGGCTATCATCGGCAGTTTTATCCCTCAGCTGGATAATACGAGCTCCGCCGGAAATGGCAGCCCTAGCAATTTCAAGATGGGTTCGCCCCGGGGCTAGCTGCTCATCGGTAATAACATAAATACCAGCTATTTGATGGCGTAAGCTCTTTCTGCTAGCTGCTTGGGTGCAGTTCGAAAACTTTAAAGTCAACTTATTTACCGACCGATTCACCCCTGACAAAGCTCATCTTGCCTTCATCGTTTATCAGGAACGGGCGATGGTAGAGGCGTTGCTTGATTTTGATTCGCAGGCTCTGCAGGCTTGCCAATGTCCGGGGCGGGTTCGATATGCCGCAATTCGGAAGGCGAGGCTGGCCTGGAGGATTTGCTTGCAACCAGTGGGTAGGTGACTATGGCCGCGGCAACGGCCAAAACAAGTATGATCACCACCGCTGCCACCACCGGGCTTATCTCAGCTCTGGTATCGAACTTTGTTATCAGAATCACCTCCCTGACGCTGGCGGTTCACCCACACCAAAGCGAATATACCACTAGCACGAACGCTTGTCAAGTACTAAAATGAAAACTATTCAATCTTTTTGTAATCGTTTTCTTGATTAAAATTTCTTTAGTTGGAAATATGTAATCGTTCTCAGCTTTCTCTTATAAAGATGGCGCATTGAAGCGGTTCATAGCCTGTTCTATGCCTTGCTCGAGGATAGTTTCGACAGCATCTGCGGCTCGTGAAACCACCTCGCGAATAATTGGCATCTCCGAATGGCTAAATTTGCTGAGCACATAATCAACCATGTCCCCGGCTGGCATGCCAATGCCAATCCTAATTCTTGAAAAATCTTCAGTGCCTAGCTCATTAATAATGGACTTTAAGCCCCCATGTCCTCCAGCCGAGCCGCCAGCTCGGATTCTAAGCCTTCCCAATGGGAGATTGACATCATCGCTAATAATAATCAAATCGGCAGTCGTTACCTGATATTTGCGAACTAATGCCGACACTGCCTGACCACTCAGGTTCATGAAAGTGAGCGGCTTGGCAAGCACTACCTCTTGGTCTGCTATAATCCCCTGGCCTATAAGCGCCCTCAGCGCCCGCGATCTGATAGGAATATGATGCCTGCGACTCAACAAATCAACAGTCATATATCCAACATTATGTCGTGTGCCTTGGTATTTTCTGCCTGGATTGCCAAGACCAACGATGATTTTCATTCTCTGAACAACTCGCTTACGGACTCATCTAGGTGAATTCGCCGGATTGCATCTGCTAACAATGGCGCCACCGAGAGAACTGTAATCTTACTGTTCGGCTGAGCTTTAACCGGTATTGTGTCAGTCACTACAACTTTTTCAATCGGCGCCGCATCTAGTCTTTCAATTGCCCCGCCTGAGAGCACAGGATGTGTGCAACATGCATAAACCTTCTTTGCTCCTCGTTTCTTCAGCTCAAGTGCTCCTGTGGCGATTGAGCCTCCGGTATCTATCATATCGTCTATCATCACTGCAATCTTATCATTTACGTCGCCGATGATTTCCATGACCTCTGCCCTGTTTGGTTCCGGCCGACGCTTTGCAATTATTGCAATTGGACTTTGAAGCATTTCGGCAAGCGCCCTTGCTCGCGCCACACCACCGACATCGGGGGAAACCACAACCAAACCTGAATCTGTTAGGCCCAATTTCTTTAGATGCTCCGCGATGATGGGGCAACCTGAAAGGTGATCCACAGGAATATCAAAAAAACCTTGGATTTGGTCGGCATGAAGATCTACAGTAAGAACACGGCTTGCACCAGCAACTGTCAAAAGGTCCGCCACCAACCTGGCAGTGACAGGTTCGCGCGGCTTTACCTTCTTATCCTGGCGGGCATAGCCGTAGTAAGGGATTACGCATGTGATGCGCTTCGCAGAGGCTCTTCTAAATGCGTCAAGCATTACAAGAAGCTCCATGAGATTTTCGTTGACAGGCGCACATGTCGATTGTATAAGAAAAACATCCGTGCCCCTAGCGCTTTCATCTATCTTAACCCGAACTTCGCCATCAGAGAACCGGGAAACCAACATTTTTCCAAGCGAAAGGCCAAGCTCCCGAGCAATAGACTCCGCCAATCCAGGATTTGAGTTCCCGGCAAATATTCGCAAATCAGAATTCCTCGGCATCTCATATCTCCTTTTTTTCTAGCTTTCGCCCCCTTACTGAGGCAGCATCATTAGGGGATACCACGACTTTACTTGGAAAATAAAGGGTTGGCAGCTAAATCAGCCACAATATGGAAGGCAAATGGATTAGGTATTGCCATCCTTTTGGCTTTTCTCACGACGGCGCTTTGCCCAGCCTTCTTTAACTTCCTGACGCTTTCTAGCAACCGCAAGCGAGTCTGCAGGGACGTCCTTTGTGATTGTAGACCCAGCAGCAATGTAAGCACCATCGCCAATAGTAACAGGCGCTATTAAGGTTACATTCGACCCAACAAAAGCGTTCTTGCCGATTATTGTGCGGTTTTTCTTAATGCCATCGTAGTTGCAGGTGATTGTTCCAGCGCCGACGTTGGTATTATCGCCAACTTCAGCATCACCTACATAAGCGAGGTGCGCCATCGAAACCGAATTTCCAATTATCGCATTCTTTGCTTCGACAAAGTCGCCCAATCGAACATCCTTACCTATTTTGCATCCAGGACGTATATTTGCAAATGGTCCTACGCGAGTTCCATCATCTATGACGCTTTCAATAACGGTTGAGTAAAGGATTGTTACTCGATCACCAACCTCCACATTAACCAGCCGTGCCGCAGGGCCTATTAAGCAATCGGCACCTATCTGACATCCTTTTTCGATAATTGTGCCTGGATATAGAATGGTATCCTGGCCAATTTTCACATCCCAATCAACATATGTTGATGATGGGTCAACCACTGTTACTCCTTCCAGCATCAACCGCTCGAGGATTCGCCTTCTAATGACATCCCCCAGCTTCGCAAGCTGAACGCGGTCATTAACTCCAAGAACTACATCCGGGTCGTCTGACACCACTCCTCCCACTCTCAGACCATCATTAGCCATAAACTCGATTACATCCGTAAGGTAATACTCTCCCTGCTTGTTATTTGGCGAAATCTTCTGCAAGTAAGTTTGGAGGCATGCCAGTTTGAAGCAATAGATAGCCGTATTGATTTCACGAATTTCAGTCTCTTCAGGCGAGGCATCCTTTGCCTCGACAATTCGTTTAATTGAGCCATCCGAACCACGTACGACCCGGCCATAGTGCGCACCATTTTCGAGAACTGCCGTGAGAACAGTTGCGTCCGCCTCAGACTGAGAATGTTCGCTGATTAATCGCTTCAGGACATCGGCTGTCACAAGCGGTGTGTCGCCCGGGAGGACGAGGACATTGCAAGAACGGTTGCCAAGGGTATCAACAGCCCGCCGGCACGCATCACCCGTGCCCAGCTGTTCTTCCTGGACGACATATGAGACATCTCTGCCAAGTCCTTCTCTAACTTGCTCGGCGCCGTACCCAATTACAACAACGCATTCATTAATTCCTGCGTCCTTACACGCGTCAATAATATATCGCGTCATTGGTTTGCCGCAGATTGGATGAAGGGCTTTCGGTAGTTTTGACTTCATTCTCGTGCCCTTTCCAGCAGCAAGAATTATCCCAACAATATCCTGCATCCTCATGCTCCCCAGAGATAATTTTACTAGATTTTGAACATCCCTATCGAGCGCAACATCTTTAATACCTTCGCCGAGATGTATGGGAATTCCTTCGGAGTAGATGCTGCTGCCTACGTTACTAAGGCCGCAATAGTAGTTAGCAACTAGTATATTTACTGGTTGTCTTTCTGAAAGTTATTTGGTAGTCTAATTTATGGAAATTTTACACATTTTGGTAACTAATGTTTCGGAGAAGAAACATGAGCGGTGGCTCTAGACTCTTTATCGCCCTCCGCACAGCATACATTCTGTGGCTTATTCTATCTGCCGTTAGAGTATTAGCGGCAGAGTGCCCGTACCTCTACGGCATTCACGACCACGACCCTGCCCCTACCGAATATCTCAATCACATCAAACAATACGGTGTCACCGGCGGCTGGATTACTGCCACCGTTGCAGTTGGACACAACCCAAATGATCAGAGCGGCGTAGACTTCACGTCCTTCTCAAACGCTGGACATACAGTAATCTGTCGAATTAACAACGGTTATTGCGACGTCGGCACAATTCCACTACCTGAATATTACGCCGATTTCGCACAGAGGTGCGCCAACTTTGTTTCACATTCGCCTGGCTGTAATATTTGGGTCATTGGAAATGAGACAAATCTAGCAGTCGAATGGCCGCCGAGAAACGGACATAAAGCATATGTCTCGCCTGAGAGCTATGCTCAATGTTTCCGTTTGTGCTACAACGCAATCAAAGCAGTTAGACCAAACGATAAGGTCGTCTGCCAAGCAATTGCCCCTTTTGGAGGGCCGTATGGCTCCGGTACAGTATGTGGATATACCCACGATGCCTGCCCAATCAACTGGGTGACATATATGAACCAAATGCTTACAGCCATTAAGAGCACAGGGGGCATTGATGGCATAGCATTGCATATTAACTCCCGAGGCTATACCTATGCCGACATCCACAGTACTCAGAAGGTAAATGCAGGCGGCCAGATGCTATACTTCAGCTTCTATGTGTACAAAGACTGGATTGACTATGGCATCCCTGCCGATTTATATCATCTTCCACTCTATGTCACAGAGTGCAACGGCGTTTACTATTGGAAGGGGGGCCACCCAGAAAATCCGACTAGCCATTATGAACCGGGATGGATGCAAGAAATTTACGCTGAGATTAATAGGTACAATCAACAAGCAAGGACAGAAGGAAAGCCGATTTTCCGCTGTATCAATATGTATCGCTGGTGTGCCTATTGTGATGACTGGAATATTGATGGGGCAAGCAATCCGTACAAGAACCAAATCCTAAGCGACCTCGACCAAGCAGTCTCACAAAAATACCGCTGGCCTGACCCTGGCATTATCATTGATAATTCAGATTCGCAGTTTGCTGTGATATCGGGCACTTGGAACACCGGCACATCTGCTACAGACAAATACGGCGCCGACTACCGCTGGAATAGCACTGGAACAGGCGAGGATGTAGTAAGATGGACGCCAAACCTGATCCAAAGCGGCAATTATGAAGTAATGGCATGGTACCCAGCTGGCACAAATCGTGCCGTCAATGCTCCTTTTACGGTTGTTCATAAGGATGGCTCGAACACAATCATTATCAACCAGACGATAAATGGCGGGAAATGGAATTCATTAGGAACATTCCCATTCAACGCTGGACAGTCTGGCTATGTTTCCCTCTCAGACAACGCAGAGGCATCAAAGGTCGTAATTGCAGACGCAATGCGATGGGAGTACAAATCGCCGCTGCAGCTCCCCGGAACTATCACCGGCTTTGTGCGCAATAGGAACGGAAGCGGAATATATGGCGCAACAGTTTCCACAAGCCCAGGAGGCTATTCTGCTACTACCAACAGTAGCGGTGAATATACTTTAACCAATATTATGCCAGGAACTTATACGGTTACCGCCTCAAAGCCAGCATACTGCTATCAGACCATCCCCAATGTGACCGTAGTTTCAGGAGGAACTACAAGTCAGAACTTCACACTTACAATGATTGGTAGCAATATGTTACTAAACGGTGATTTTGAGGGTGGATTCCAACCAAATGGTGTGGCAAACTATTGGACCCCCTGGATTTCACCTTGGAGCAACTCAATTACATACACCGATTCAACATCGCCAGTTCACGGCGGAAGCCATGCGCAGAAATGGGGAAGACCCGACCGTTACCGCGTCCACGGAGGAATATGCCAATCGGTAGGCGGGGTGACCCCTGGACGACAGTACACTGTTAGCGGCTGGATTAGGTTTCAAGCGACCGATCCTGGCGCTTGGGCCGAGATAGGATACGATCTGACCGGCCAGACCTCAAACGGCGAAGCAAGCACGGTGCAATACACGAAGCTTGAAAGCGGCGGCCAGAACACTTGGCTATACTATACAAAAACTGTGACAGCCACTACCGACAAAATTTCCATTTTCTATAAGTTTGGCCAATATTACGAAGGCGGCACTGGGCCAAGCTGGGCTTATGCAGATGACGCTGAAATCTACGAGGTGCCCACTCCACCCGTGATGGTGTACGTCAATGACGATGGTGTCTACCAGACAAGCACAACATCCATTCATGGCTCATGGCTAGCATCCGACCCGGAATCAGGTATTCAGTTATACAGCTATGCAATTAGCACAACGCCAGATGAATCTGGAATCATTCCTGGTGGGGGTTGGCTTTACACCAGTGGCCCACAAGGCACCAGGACTGGGCTCTCGCTTGTCAATGGACAAGTATATTACATCCTGGTAAAGGCTAGAAATCCCCACAATCAATGGAGCGACATCATGGCGTCGGACGGCATACGCGTGGTGCAATCAGTGCCATCTCTTGCAGAGGCAAAGAAATGCCTGGACGGCCGCTGGGTAGAAGTTCAAAACCTTGTCTGCACTCTTCCTGCAACGGCCAACTGCATGGGGGTACGTCAATCCGACAGCTATGTTGGGATCAAACTCACAAAGGGCACAGGGACTCTGCCATCAATAGCAAGAGGCACTCAGCTTACGGTGATGGGTCGAATGTCCAGCGCAGGCCACACTAGAGAGCTGACAGATGTGTATATTACCACTGGCGGTTCGGCTAACGGTGACCCAGTTCTTCTGACAAACCGTGACGTTGGCGGCGCTGATTTCTTCTATGACCCGGGGCCGCCAGTTCAAGGGCAAAAGGGAACACCATGGGGAAGAGGCCCGAACAACGTCGGGCTGACTGCCGTTGTTTTCGGGCGGGTAATAGGTTCGGACCCAGGAGTCTTCTATATTTCCGATGGTTGCCCCATGCCCAACAGCCTGCCAATAAAATACCTTTCGGGAATAACGCCGCCGGCCATGAACGCATACGTTAGGGTAACTGGTCTAGTGGAAGCAGACGGCATCTTAGTACTCCGCCAAGAAGACATCTTGACTTTGCAATAATGAGCGCCACCTATAGCAAGTGAGCCTTCCCAACAATTAACGCATATATTACATAAAACCAGCCGAAGATCATGTGCACGAAGGTCCACACTACCGAGGTGGTATGCGACCACGAAATAAGCGCAGCTAGTACTGAACCAAAGCCAATGCCAAGAGTGGCCGCTGGGTTTCCTGGATTGCCACTGCTATTTCTCATCCTCTGCCCTCCTTAAAGATTCCTTTTCATAAATCTCGCTTTCTAATGCTGCCCGCACAATATTCTCCCTAATCCTATGAGCATCTTTACCCATTTCCTCAATTAGTTTCCTCATTAGCTGTCTTTTAGTTTGCTCACTCCGCGGGCAAGGTGGCGGGGGCGAGGGCAACTCAATAAGCGAAGAGAAGCGTTTAATTTCGGCCTCCGGAACATAAGCTAAGGGACGAATTAGCTTAAACATTCCGCCAAAATAGGACGCACATGGTGTCATTGTTTCCAACCTTCCATGATAAATGAGATTAAGAAGGGCAGTTTCTGCCAAATCATCGAGATGGTGGCCAAATGCTACTTTATTGCATCCCAATTCCCTTGCCATCTCAAAAAGGGTGCGCCGGCGGTTCCAAGTGCAACGCTCACAGGTCATCGGGATTGACTCCCCTTCGGGCACGAACATTTGTCGAACCAGATATTCGATTTCGTGCGCCCGAAGCCACTCCTCAAGCTCTGGGTATGGTAGCAAGTACGAACCTCGGGCATCACCGACGACGTGGATGGCAACGACACTGTATCTCTCAGGCACGAAGCGCATTCTGAATCTAAGGATATATAGCAAGCTGAGGCTATCCTTTCCGCCCGAGACCGCAACAGCTATGCGGTCGCCATCCTCTATCATTCTAAACTCATAAATTGCCTTGTTGACTTTCTTTAGCATGAATCGAGCTAATCGCTCAGCTTTAAGATTAGTAGCCATGGCGATTCATTGTATCAAATTCAGCTATTCACTGCTATTAAAAACCATTCTGCCGCCTTTCTGCTTTATCAGCATCAAAGCTAAAACTAGAAATTATTTGACGTATTCGCGTCTTTTTGTTATATTGCCGCTCGGTAGCAAAAGTAATAATTCATCGGAGGACTCCATGAGGTTACGTGACGTGCTTTCCGTATGTCTCTTAAGCTTAATCCCAATGCTCGGCTCTACCAACCCGCAGATTACCTTTGATAAAGACGGATTTTTGAACGTAAATGGGAAGCCGTTTTTTCCAATAGGAATATACACCCTGCAGAATAAAGACGGGAAAAACCATGATGCAGTTATGGCTGAGGGCAAAGCCGCAGGGTTCAACATGACGGTTTTTTATGCTTACACACCCGAAACAGTGACCCCACTCTTGGATGCGGCGGCTCGCAATGGGATACTGGCTTTTATCTACCCTACAATTCCCTTCAGCATAGAGGGAGGAAAGACCCTCACAGACGAAGCTATTGTCAAGGATATTGAGTTGCGCAAGAACCACCCAGCTCTCCTCGGTTGGTATGTTGTTGACGAGCCCGAAGGCATTGGAAAGGGCTCAGTCGAGGAGGTACTTCACCGCTATAAACTTATCAAAAAAACAGACCCAAAGCATCCTTGTTCCTTGGTTGTAATGAGCCCCCAGGCGGCTGAAAAATACAGATTATGTACGGATATAATGTGGATTGACCCATATCCTATACCATACAGACCCGTAACCTACGTCACCGACTGCGTGTCGGGCGCCATCAAAGCAGTTGGCAAGGACAAACCTGTATGGGCGGTTCTTCAAGCATTTGACTGGAATGTTTGGAAAACTGGAAAGGTAGATAAAGTACATAGGCCAACACCCGAGGAAGAGCGATGCATGACCTACCTTGCGCTAGTTCATGGAGCAAAGGGCATTATTTACTGGGCTCACCTCGGCTCAAGGTACTATATTCACGACTACCCACTCCATTGGGCAACGGTTAAGAAGTTGGCTGGTGAGATGAAGCTCCTAACACCAGCGCTCCTTGCTCGAAGTATTGAAGGCACCCTTGCTGTGTCGCCAGTGGATGCGCCCATAGATACAATGGTCAAGCAAGTAGGAGATGCGTTCTACGTTTTAGCTGTAAATCACAATTCAGACGCATGCAAAGCAACCTTCAATCTAAAGGGTCTCCAAAAGAGCGCACGCGTCGAGGTCGTTTTTGAATCCCGCACGTTGGAAGCAAAAGACGGTATCTGGAGCGACAACTTTGCCCCGCTAGAAGTGCATGTATACAAGATAAAGTAATTTTTAACAACACTCCATCTTTATCTCACTACCATTGCGGGTATAATTCCTCCAAGATTCTGGTGTTTTTATTTGAAAGGAGACCCAAGACATGAAACTACGCGAAAAATGTGCAGTGGTGACCGGTGCTCAGCAAGGAATTGGCAGAGAAATTGCGCTTGCAATGGCTTCTGAAGGCGCAGCTGTGGTGGTTGCTGACATAAATCCAGACAAATCCAAAGCCGTAGTAGCAGAAATTGAGTCGCAGGGCGCCAAGGGTCGTGCAATTTTATGTGACGTAAGCTCAAAAGAGCAAGTAGACAATCTCTTTGACGAGACCATTCGAACGTTTGGCAAAGTAGATATACTGGTGAACAACGCAGGCATTGCAAAGTTCAAGCCATTCCTCGAAATTACCCCTGAAGAATGGGATGAAACAACAAGTATAAATTTGGGAGGGCAATTTCTCTGTGCCCAGGCAGCAGCCCGAGATATGATTAAGCGACGCTGGGGCAGAATCATAAACATCGCTTCTGTTGCCTCAGGCCAAATTGGCATAGGCTTTCCGAACCTTGTACATTATACTGCCTCAAAAGGTGGAATAACAGGCATGACAGAAGCGATGGCGATTGAGTTGGGACCTTATGGTATAAACGTCAACGCAATTGGCCCAGGGGTAATAAAAACCGCTATGATTACCCCTTTGGAAAAAGAAGGCGTCCTGGAAACACTCGTCAAACAGCGAATACCCAAGGGGCGAGTGGGCACTCCTGAAGATATAGCCAACCTAGCAGTCTTTCTAGCATCTGAAGAAGCGGATTACATCACAGGAGCTACTATATTTATTGACGGCGGATGGCTTGCAACTTAAGGAAGGTCCTACTCAAACAACTCCTTAAGTTTGGCATCCGCGATGCGAGATTGTTCAATCTCTTCATCTGTAAGCGAGCGGTTTTTAGACATATCGAAACGAGAAAGAGCCAGTATTTGGTCTACAAGATAGGTCGTCGGCGAGTTTTCCAACGCCGCTCGTTTCTCCTCAATTTCCTCTAAAGTCGCTTGACCTTTAACAAATATCAACTTTGCCAACAGTTCGGCAAGCTCCTCGTTACTTTTCCCCTCCAGTTCAGCGCGCGTAAAAACGTGCGAGCAGAGGTATTCAAGGTCGGCTTGATACGGCGGCTCGTCTCCAAATGCCTCTGCAAGAAATGATGCTGCTCGCCAATTTAGTATCTTGCGTCTTCCATTTGTTGTATAAACCGCCTTAATTTCCACGTCATAGAAGTCAGCTTCTTCACCATTATCTAGTTTGATGTGGTAGGATTTCAGCACCTTGTAAACACCAGGCAACATGCCACCCTTGCCGGGACCAATCTCTAAAAATTCGATATCCGCAGGTGCAACCGCTAAGACTTTGCCATATAGGTTATGATATTGTTCCATTTCTGGACGGAGGTCGCCCCGAAGCCTAACATAATCCCCTGGGGCAAGGCCAAGATTGACACCCTCTTCTCGCGCACGAGCTTCCTTTTCCTCGCGTTCACGAAGCTTTCGCACCCCTGTTCGAAGAAAACGTTTAAGCGCACGTTGCCAGTGCTGGCTCCTCGCATCCTCGTCATCAAACCGAGAAGGTGATTCTCTCGTGAGAAATATCGAATCACGCCTGTAAAAATCTAAATACTCGCAGTCAGCTCCGTGGAAAATCTCGCTTTCGGCAATCTGCCGCACCTCACCGGTGAAGCTATTCCTCACTATATATTCCCAGTGAGGGCTTCCCTCACCAACGAGCATGACTTCAAGTACAATGCCGTAGGTTCGATCTGGCCCAAGTGGGCCGTAGACCTCCTTTGGTTGTTCCGGTTCGGGATGTCTATATGCCACTATTCGACGGACGCTGTACTTGTGATCGTCTACCATAAGCTAATCTTCTCATTAGAAGTATTTAGTTTGGTTCCATACGCCAAATAAGTTTACTCTACTACAACGACTTCATAGGTACCTATTTCCGGAATTGTAAATTCGATACCCACGTCTGTGCGATTAAAATTCAGATTCTGTTGGGCCCAGAGCGTATAGACGCGGCTTACATTTTCTGTTTTTAAGGCTATTCGAATATTGCGAATGGGAATAATCCCCGACATCGGTCTTTGCATATCTCCCGTGTTGTTGACGAGATGAATGATCGTCCGAGTTGGACTCGACTGTCGTCGGAGCTCGACCTCAACAGACGCAGGACATCCAACGAATATTGGAAGGTTGCCACCACATGCCCATCTAACAGCATTGCCTATAAGGGCCTGATATTCCCACATTCGATATCTTGCATAGAACTCGCCGACCAAGGCTGGGAAATAAACCACGCGCCCTTTTCCAACCCGGTTAGCGATAATCGCGGGATATGGTGACTCGCCAGTTAGACCCGAATACAACCTCCCAGTAGGGTTCATGAAGATAACAGGTACCTCCGCTGAGTCCACCTTTTTAATCTTGACACTAAACTGTGGGCGCGCGATAAGCTGACCCAGATTGAACTGTTCAGTAATTGGATGTTTAGCTTTGATTTTAACATACTCTTCAGCAACCGAAGGAGTCATCACTTCAAGTATATCCAATGCACCGTAAATTTCGCCCAGCGGATTTTTTTTGCGCCGATTGCCTCTTTCATCATACCTCCCTGTCTCAAATTCGGCGATGAGGCCGCCGCCCTCTTCAACAAACTGCTTCAGCGCCTCAACCTGCATATCCGATAGACAGGCGGCATTCCCAAGAATTATTACCTTGTATTTTGCAAGCCCTTCATGAGTCAGGTCGGAGTCAAGTATAACATCAAATGGGATGTGCTCGCGAACCAGGGAAGTAAAATAACCAAGGTATGTGTTACCGTGGAGCTCGTCGCAGATTTGCTTTCGCTTTTTCCAATCAACAATGCGTTTGCCGCTTCCCAGGTCTGCAATTAAATCTTGCTCCCGGCCGCTTCCCTGTTCGCCGTATAGTTCTTCTAATTCCGATAGATAAAAAGTCGCACCTTGCCTAGAGAAGTACAAAGCTACCTCAGCGGCTGATGTGCTTCCGCAATAATACTCTTCGTTCTTTTCAAGGAAACTTTGAATCTTCTTAATCGGGGTAACTGCTAGATGGCGGCTGTGGTCGAGAGCATAATCGAAAACCGCAAACCAAGGATTTGCCCCGCATGCCACTGTTTGTGCGATTGCAAGCTCTGCTTCAATAGGAGGCAACGGAACATAATGCCACGAACCTAGCGCATGGTGGCTGAAAACAACTGCTGGTTTCTTTCCCGCAACCAAGTGCTTTGCCGCCGTTGACCAGAAATGCAGGATGTGGTTCCTAGGCCCTGGGTGAAAAAACACCTCAGCGCCGTTGAAGTCTTCGTATGGGCCAACCTTCTCAATATCGCGTGCTACTCTCCACGCACCAGCATGCCAACTGCCTGCATTAAGGAAAATCACCCCTTCAGAATTCACCGACTTCACAGCAGCCCGGCAATCTGCAAGAAACTGTGCTAGCGAATCCTCTCGGAACTCTATAAAGTCTTTCCAGATTGGGTTACTCCAATCCTCGGCTGGCGGAATTTCTCTTCCATAGCGCTCCGCAAACAGCAAGCGGCAAGAGTCGCAGTAACAGCAATCAGGATAAACTACAGGTCCGTCGAGAAATACTCCATCAATGCCGGTTTTCATGCACTCTACAATCAGTTCTTGTGCCCAGTGCCGCCAGCCGCTGTTCACGCAAAAGGTCGTTCCATTCCCATAAAGCGGACGCACCCTGCCATAAGGCGTGCCATCAGCCAAGATTTGTTCCCATCCTGGGTGTCGGTCGGCAAACTCATAGGAGAACCAGTGCATGTTAAGGTAAGCAATCACATGAATGCCATATTTATGTGCATAGGGGAGGTACTCACGGATAAGGTCAAAGTCACCAAGTGCTGAATACTTCTCGAATTTTTGGGTATTAAATGTCGTCATATATCCGAGACCTGGTGCAATGCCCGGCGTGCCTATAACCCACTCGCAATTGATATGCCAATCATCGCGTTTACTCCTAGCTAGAGCATCAAGATCAATGTCTTTCATTCGCTCAAGCTTGTCAACATAGTCTAGCCTCATCATCCTAACCGGACGCTGCCACCAATGCATTTGTTCTCCTCCCAATATAATAAGCAGAATGGGAGAAAGTGATAACTATCACAGACTCCCTACTCCCCCATTCCCACTTCATCCCTAGCTATCGAACAATAGTCTCTAAATTGCTTTTGCTAGCCAATGTCAAAGTCATGAGCGTTTTTCGGTTTTTATTCTTATAATTGCCCAGGTTGGTTTGATTTTATCGATTCTAATAACTGAATTGCCGCTTGGAGAAGCCACGTCCATCTTAACTGGAGTAATGGTGCCGTCGGACTGCATTATTTCAGCTGAGACGGGAAAGTAGCCTCTGTCAGCGTACAACCTTATCTCAAAATTAGACTCGCCGTCTGGGGTGAGAATGTGAAGATATCTCGTAAGGCCATCCTCCGATTTGAACACATTTAAACTCGACGCAGGCGACATGCCGACTGGCATAATTAGCTGACTTGTGCCAGAGATGTAGGTTGCAAAATTAACAAATAGCTGGTTCATTTGACCTGTGAAGCCTTTCGCCTCACTTGAGTTAATATAGCCAATTCTCCCGCGCCCAATTCGCTTCTCCAAAACGCAAGCTCGCCTTCCTGAATCCGTCACCTCTTCAGCCATCACCGACCATGTATCATCATATCGCGGTTTGTAGCTTGCTGCATCATGTTTATCGGGACTTATTCGGAAACTACCAAAACTCCCCGTCCCTTCTACAGCCATGAACACTGGATGCCTTTCCTTTTTTATCACAAACCCCGAAGGTTCAGGACCACCCTCGGTAGATATTCCAAAGATTTGGTAGGCATCATCGGCGATGGACGTACCGTCCAGTTTCTTCTCTGATCCTATGCTTCCCATTAGAAGCAATCCATTTCCTGCCTCGACGTATGCGCGAAGGGTTTCTAAGTCTTCCCTAGTTACATGGTCAAGTCCCGGAACGATTAAGGCACGATATCGCTTTAGCTCGTCTAGGTTGAGCTTCCGTGATGGCGATCCAGGTTCGGCAGGATCACCAACGGAAATAAGTTCAACTGGATTCTTCTTCCAGCACTGAAGCAGAGAGTAGACGCCGCCTACCGACCGGAAGCGTTTCCAATAGTCGCCGTTCCAGAAGCTTGCGCCCCTGTCATAAATTATGCAAGTTCGAGCATCTGGCTTCATGTCAGCAATCCATCTTCCATGTTCACCAGATGTCAAACCTTTTAGATAGCTAATAAACTTGGAATCAGCCCACGCAGTCTTACTAACAGTACCTTTCTCTATGGCAGTGCCCAGATACCCAAAGAAGCAGAAGCCTTTTGCACCGCCGCCTATGCCTGATTCAATCTGCGCAATCTCTAGGTCAGTTGGGCCCATAAGCCCAGCAGCTTCGTCGGTAAACCAATATCGGCTGATTGGAATAACAGGTTTGCCGCCGCCGTCCGCAAGCATTGTCTTGACCATGAACTCGTTATACCCATACCTGTTCATGTTCCAGCTAATCTCTTGCTTGGCAAGCTCGCGCTCGTCAAAAGGCGGCTGTCCAGCCTTCTTGCGCTTAAGATTCTCGGTGACAGCATACATCCGCGGAGTATTGACCGGTTCGGGCGTGAGCATGGTAACGTTTTCCGCAGCAGCGCTCGTCGAAAGGCCATCCTTATAAGAATTGTAACCACCGCTAACATTTAGGAGGGCAATCGCTCCAGGTTTAGCTTCATCAACTACTTTGCGGTATTTCTGGTAGAACTCATTTAGCCACTCAACACGCTTAGTGGCATACAATTTTACTACCGCGTCGTTCCAATTCTCTTTGTCGACAGGCTTCATCGGAAGCCTTTTCCCAGTCTCCTTCTGGAACCTATCCTGGCAGTTGGAACAGAAACATGTATCCGAGTTAGGAAACACCACCTGGCATGTATCGAAGTAAAACCCATCTACCGCATAGTTTGCTCCAATCTCGCGAATCATGGGGAAGAAAACCTTGTCCCAATATGGCGAATTCACGCAAAAGTTTTTAAACTTACCGCCCCAAAGAACATCATTCCCCTTGCTATCCTTCATTCGCCAATTTGGATTCTTATCCCACAAAATATCATTGCTGCCATGGAACTTGATTATTACGCTCATATTTCGCTTTTTTGCTTGCACAATAACGTAATTGAGGTAGTCATCATTCGCCCACTGGCCAGTCTTGAATTTTTGAGCAGTTGGCAAGGCGGTCAGGGTGGTCTTCTTATAATTCACCGTGCCCTGGGTATACATTTCGACCTGCACCCAAATGCCGTTAATGCCGTGAGCCTTTAGGTTATCAAGATAGGAATCTATTTTTGCTTTATCAGCAAATGCGGCAAAAGTAGTATCAGCTTCCCAAAGGAACGGCCCCTTACTAGTGTCAGCCGCCTGGGCAACACCTACAAATATAAAGGCCAAAAGCGCAATCACACAAAAATATCTACAAGCCATTTGGTGGAACCTCCAATTAAAATATTGTTTATGCTTGAGGCATGATGCCTGCTCTCTTCATAATTGAGCGTATCTTCTCCATTGCCGCAGGAGATGCCGCTGGCGTTGGACGCATAGTCGCCGGCCCACAAATTCCGAGAAGAGATACAGCCGCTTTCATTCCACCTATCGTTGATTCGGCAGCCCAGAATAGGTCCCATAACTCAGTCATAATTGTCTGAAGCCTTGCTGCTTCTTTTGCTAGTCCGGCAGATGCCGCTTCGTATATATCTACGCACAGTCTAGGCGCAACGTTTCCCAGGCCCAGAACACCACCATGACCTCCCATTAGCACACTAGCCGCCAATTGGGGCTCACTACCTTGGAAGATGGGAAACTTCCGTTCCTTCAGCTTTATGATTACCTGCTGGAAGTGATTGAAATCACAAGTGCTATCCTTAAGAGCGAATACAGTCCCATCTTCAGCAAGACTTGCAATCGTTTCTGCTTTGATGAAGCCCTTGACTGCTTGCGGGACGTTGTACATTGCTAGCGGCATGTCTATATGTTCCCTGACATAACGGAAATGTGCCGCCATATCTTCCTGACGAACAGGTGTCGCATAGTATGGAAGCACAAGTACTGCAGCATCCGCACCAGCCTTCTTTGCATCCTTGCCGTTTCTAATTGCCAAATCAGTTGCTGCATCGCTAATTCCCGCAAAGACAGGTACGCGGCCAGCCACTTCGTCCACCACGAATTCGACGATGCGCCTACGCTGGTCTGGCGTGAATGCATAGAATTCTCCACTAGATCCCATGACGAAGACGCCATGCACTCCGCTCTCAAGCACGAAGCGAATCAACCGCCGCATCCCGGCTTCGTCAAACTCAAGATCGTCAGTCAGAGGCGTTATAAGCGCAGGTATGACCCCCTTAAGGTTGCTCAAATCGTGCAATAGCCTTACCTCCTGTCTTCGATTTTTGAAAAGTTAACCGTAAATAAGAACCACTAGCTAATATTAAATCCTTTTCTCCCTTTTCAATATTTGCCAGCGGCTCAGGCTCCAAGGACGCGAGCAAATGCCTCTTTCACACTGTTCCCTGAGTAGGCAACTGTCAGAGGCCCAACTTTGCGAACGCCCTTCCTTTCCTTTATCCTTTCTACCATATCTGTGCGAAAGTATGTTACGATTACTTCAATGGGTGGTTGAATTTTGAAGGGCTTGATTTCCTTTGCCTTACTAATGGCCGCCCTTGCTTTTTCTCGTATAAGGTCTCGAGCCGCTTCGATGGGCAATAAAATTGCACTAGTGCGGCTGACTCCATATTTCACTACTGCGCACTCGATGCCTGGCGAGAGGTCGGCCGCCTCCGCGCAGGCTTTGTCGTCACCGCTCACCATAACGAAAGGCACATCGTATTCCCCAGCAATTGCCGCACAAAGGCCTATTTCGCCCATCGGTTTGCCATTGATTGTCATCTCGACCCATCCCTCTGATGACATAGTATGCTCAAGAACGGCGCCGGGAGTTCCGGACATTGCATGAGCACCAATGTGAAAAAGCGCATCGTAGGAACTATCTAATGCTTGAAGATACTCAGTCCAGGGCGTGCCTTGAATATACCTCGCACCACGGGTCAGCTTCTCATAAACGAAATTACGTCCTCCACGCGCCCCATGACCATCAATCACCAAGATATCGGTTGCACCCCCCTCAATGGCGCCCTCGACTGCGGCATTCACTTCCTGGGTAAGCCACTCACAAGCCTTGGGGTAATCAGGCTGATTTGAAAAAGTCTGCTCCTTGCTAATCACTCCGGCAACGCCTTCAAGGTCGGTGACAATATAGACCTTCATTCATTCCTCCTTGCCTTCATAGCTCAGCGGTTCGCTATGCTAAATTCTAATCGGATATCTTCCCACTTCCTTTGCGTACTTCACCGCCTGCACCAAGGTATTAGGATTAACTCCTACGTAAGTCTCGCCGCCAACCGCCAGGATAAATCCACCTCCGGGCGCACCAATGCGTATCGCGCGGTCAATAGCTGGCTTTGCAGTCTCCAAATCATAATACAAATCCCGACAATTTAGCCCACCCGAGAAAACTGTCTTTCCATGTAATGCCGGTTTGGCTTTTGCTATATCGCTGAAGCCACCGATATCCATGCTAGTAAGCTTCATGTCATTCGCATACATCTCGAAATGGTGGTCATTTGGGCCGTCAGCATGAAGATGCCGACCCTTCTTGCCATATCGTTCATAGATTGCCATATTGTATGGAAAGACAAATTCTCGGTACATTGCATTTGAGATGAATGCAGAATGATCATCGGCTAGACCAATGCTCTCCGTTCTCCGACCAGCAAGTTTGTCGCGATAGTCCTGAAGTCGGCAGAATGCTTCTAGGAGCTTTGCAAAGAAACGGTGAATTAAGTCGGGGGCTTCATACATTAGTGAGAATATAAGCTCTGGCTCGGCTAGGGCACATGCACAGCTCAATGGTGGATGGATTCCGATAGCTCCCCCTGCTGGCAATCTGATTCCACGTTTTTCGACCAACTCCTTAAATTTTTCAATTCGGCGATAGGCTTCCTGAATCCCTGGACTCTCGGCCGGATCTGGTACCTCAAATGCCTCAATTTGCTCTGGCTTCTCAATCGTCTTCACAACCCACGGGGATGTGTCGTCCGGATACTCGATTGGAAAGCCAAAATAAAGCCCTTCGCCAATTGGTCCAAAATCCAGATGGAGCCCATAGCTGACTCTATCGTCTTGCAGCTCATCAAATGCCCATTCCAAACCCCTGAGCTGTACTTCCAAGCAGACTTCTAGGTCGGTGTAGTAGTCGCGGATATTATAGCCAAAAAGCTTCGCATAGAAGCTGCCGCCTGTGCCTATTTGAATTGGCACGCGGTCTGGCTCTTCAAATCTTCTTATTATTTCCAGCCGCTTTTTAGATTCCTCGATGCGGTCTATATAGCTATCAGGATTAAACATTGAGACTGCTCACAGCTTCTCGCCAAAGCCGATAACTCGCGCATTGCTGGCTTCGCGCAACACCGCTGCAAGAGACATCATTGCATCTTTCGGAAACAGATACAGATAGTATATTGGACGATCTTCAGAAACCAGCACTGCTCGATTTCTCTTTCCTCTGAGAAGGCGTATTTCTGCCCACTTGATGCTCTCCTTCGAGCCAAGGATTGTTACCAACTGCAGGCCAAAATCGGTGACAGCAAAACTTATAGCTATGCGAGTGTAAAGCCAAATGACTATAGCTAAAATTGCTATAACAAAGATTCCAAATGCCAAATTGAAGGGGCTGTGCGAACGGACAAGAAGGTCGACAAGTAGGTACAAATCCGCAAGGGCAGCAATTAGCAATGTCAGCCTAAGACTTAAAACAATTCTAGGTTCAAGCTCACATGAGGTAATATTGGAACCCCCGGATATGTCGCCCCCAGCTCTCTCCACGATATGCCTCCTGCTAATCGCGCACTCCTGAATCAGCAGAACCATTATAGAATTGTGTTAAAAGGAGGTCAAGCAGTACTATGTGCAGGGAAATATATGATAGGTGCCGAATTAGATTATACTAGAGAACTTGAGGATGGCAAGGAGCTGCATGCGCATTGTTGTGGGTACTATTTGCAGAAATCGGCTTGCTTATATTGTTGGGAATACCAGCTGTTCTTGTATATAAGCGCTGGGTACGATGGGTTGACCGCTTATCACCTTATCAGCGACCATTTGAGCATTCGCGCCGATTCGGCGTAAGAAGTTGGGCAGCAAGAGCATTCGTTGTCACCTCATCACCTATCGCAGTCAAAGAACGCATTAATGCTTTGGGCGAAATTACACTGGAAAATTTATTAAAGCGTGAAGAGGACAAATCTAGTCTTCTCTCTATGGCGACAATGTTTGGAAAAAGCAGCTTTCCAACAGGGATTCAAGTCGAATGGCTAGACCAAGAAACCGCCGACCTTCGAGCTAGAATGTATGCCGATTGGCCAGAAAACCTGGAGGATTCAGTAAGACTTCCTTTAAGGCAGAGGCAGATGCTTGCAGAACATGCAGTAATCTATATAAAGCCGGAAGACGATAGATGCACTAAAATTGAGTATGAAATTGAGAAGCCGATGTGGGTCTATATTTTGTCGGGAGCTTTGATACTGCTCGCGCTGTGGACCGCATGGGGTGCGTCGAATTTGGTACGGATTCTAACACCCTCCCATCTTCAAAGTGCTCTTCTACCTTGGCTCTATGTGAATACAGCAGTCTTCGGGGCTGCGCTTGCATGCGTGATTGGAACAATTTTACCAATACTCAAACTACAAAGTATAAGCCTGTTTGATAACGTCATAGCAGGGTTTGGAGAAATCATAAGCCCACGCAATCATCATTTCCAAAAATAAAGTGGGAGCGGATAAAACCGCTCCCGTGCGAACATTTCACCAAACCAGATTTTTAGCTACCTTATTGCGCCGGTGCTGTAGGCAACGGTGGAGGTGTCTGCATCTCCCTCTCATCTTTGCTAAACGGCCAACCGCTCACATCCATCATCTTTTTCATATCTAAAGCGCGGTCAATTATGATGGTTTGCCATGGCAGCCCTTGAATTCTCCTGATGCGAAGCAGATCATCAACACTCTCTCCCGTCTCAGCAGCAATATTCGCCGCTATAGCTACACTTTGCCAATCGTAGCCACGAACGCGGAGTTCATTCCACTTCTGCTGAGTTATGAGTGGTGCGTTATTTGCGCCTCTCTTATAGTAAAGCAGCGGTGCAACCGCACCAGAGGGCGCAGTAACAGAAGGCAGCTCCATTATGGCTCCTGCAACCTCTACCCTTGGTACGGGAGTGAGAAGCTCAGCAACTGTCATATTGCATGACTGTGCGATGTCGCTCCAAGTTTTCCCAGACTCAAGCATTGAAGCCACATCAGCCACCTGTTTATTGCACCTAAAAGCCGCATTTGCCATAACGGCTATATCTGAATAGCTCCAACCACGCATCCGTAAGTCATTCGCTGTGTCACTACTCAACCCAAATCTCTGAGTGATGATGTGGCTTAGGAACGCCTCATCCTCGGGAAGCACTGCAACCCGCGAGAAATCAGCCGCTGAAACACGACTGCCAGGAAGGTTGCCTTGAGCGACTATAGTGGTCGGCATTGGATTGGAATCATCCGCTGGTTCAAGAGAAACCGCCAGCATATCAAATGGCATGGCGTCTGAAAAACGGACTAGCCTTGTTCTTACATTGAACCTCATTCCCGCGAAAGCCCCAAGGCTGAGTTTGTAGTTGGCATCATTATCAACAAACCATGCTTCATAAACCATGTTAGCGGGTGGGGCCTTATCCGTTCGGGCATTTACCTCAACATTGTAATATGGGCTAGTCCCCGAAACCTTGGCCGAAATTATCGTGGCCAAACCAGACACTCCCTGATCCCCTACGGGTTTCAGGTCCACATTGTACACATCGGCCGCCTGAGCCTGCAATCCCAGCACAAACACAGCGGCCAAGCTCAGCATTAGTACTAACCTTGCGCTTCTCATGCTTTTCTTTCCCCTTTCCTCATGCTATTGGTTGTCTATTTGCTACCACATAAAGCCCTGCGGCCGAGCCTAACCGGCTCGGCCGCTCATAATTAGCACTTAGTTATTATCCCTCAACAGGAACTTTCTTCTCTTTCTCCTTCGCCTCCTCGGCCTTTGGAGCTACGACTTCTAGTACACCGTTCTTGAACGTAGCCTTAACTTCTTCGGGCTTAATGGCTACAGGCATGGGAATGCTGCGATAGAACCTACCAGCTCGTCTCTCCCGGCGATAGTAGCCTTCTTCTTTAACCTCTTCCTCGCGCTTGAACTCGCCCTTCAAGCTGATGCTGTCTTCCGTAGCCGTAACTTCGACGTCCTCCCGCTTTAGGCCAGGAAGCTCAGCCTTGATGACTATGTTGTTATCCCTTTCAAACATGTCAATCGCCGGGGAGATTACCTCCTCTCGTGGCATCACGAGTAAAGGAGTTCTCCAAAATTCCTCAAACAGACGGTCCATCTCCTCTCGCATGCGTCTTAGCTCAGAGAATGGTTCCCATCTCATTAAACTCATATCTCTCACCTCCTAAGAATGTTATTTTCGAGTGTCCTAGCGAATCAGGATTTTGCGTTTTGTGGACAAGTGTCCATCGCAATTTTTTAATACCCAGGAGAAAAACGAGCTTAAACTATTTGGATGACGAAAATTTGGGGGCTTTTCAAAGCATGTTGGGGCACAAGGGCTAACTAAGCACCTACACTACAATCTAGGATATTACAACCACTTGATACGCTTAAAGTAATAGAGAAGAACGACACCAATCAATGCCATTAGACCTAAAGCGTAAGGATAACCATATCGCCAAGTGAGTTCCGGCATGTAACGGAAATTCATACCGTAAATAGCCGCTACCAATCCCACTGAGATCAAGACTGTCGCTGCGACCGTGAGCGATTTCATCACAGCATTGAGCTGATTGGAAATTACCGTGAGATAGGCATCCAGCGCACCTGCTAAGATGTCGCGATAGGTATCTATGGTGTCTACAATTCGCAAGGTGTGGTCGTAAATGTCGCGCAGATATGTCACTGCCTGCTCCGAAAGAAGCGGTTGGTCCCTTCGGGTTAGGATATTGAACATATCCCTCAGTGGAGTTGCAATCCTTCGCAAGACCAGCAAGGTTCGCTTCAGCCGAAATATTCTTTCAGGGGACTCTGCTGCTTCCTGCTTAAATATACTGGTCTCAATTTGGTCAAGCCTTTCGTCTATTTGGTCAAGGATGGGGAAATAAGAGTCTACCAGTGCGTCAAGAATATCGTACAACAGCAGTCCAACACCGCCCACAAATGCCTGGGGGTGCCGGCTCCACCTATCCGCAACCTCATGGAGAACTGCGAGCTCCTGCTTATGTAGAGTTACAATATAGTTTTTGCCCACAAAAATATCAAGCTCTATCGGCCGGACATCTTCCTTCTTTGGGTTGTATGTTACAAAGTGCGATACCAAGAAAAGATAGCCTGGATATTCATCAACCTTAGGCCTATGATGTGGAGTAAAATAATCGTCTATTGCGAGCGGATGGAAACCAAACTCTGAGGCGAGCTTTTCCATCTCCTCTTTCGAAGGATTCATAGCGTCCAACCAAACAATAGTCTCTGGATCGGCAATAAAATCACTAATCTGGGCTATGTTTTTTATAATTTGGACGCCTTTATTCGGGTGATAAGCTGTAATGCGGAACACGTCGTAATATCCTAACCGTCTTGGTCCACCCTGGGATGGTGGGCAACCTTTACGGCACTCGGTCTAATCACACGGCCATTCATGGTGTACCCTGTCCGAACCTCTTCAACGATAGTTTCGTCGGGGTATTCCGTCGTATCCACACGTGCAACAGCTTCATGCTTCATTGGGTCGAATTTTTCACCAACAGCTTTTATCGGTTCAACGCCTTCCTTCGCGAGGAGATCACGGAGTTGACGCAGGATGAGTATTACACCTCCATGCAGAGAGTCAAAATTCTTTGTCTCTTCTGCAGCTTTGATAGCCCTTTCAAAGTTGTCAAGAATTGGAAGCAACCGAATAATGAAGTCTTCGGTAGCAAATTTCCTTACTTGCTCCAACTCCTCCCTAGCACGGCGTCGGTAGTTGGTAAAATCAGCAAGCGTTCGAAGGAAATTGTCATGCTCCTCCTCCGCTCGCCTCTCTGCTTCCTCACACCGTTCCTTTAAGATGCGAATGTCTTCGGGAAGTACTTCTTCTGCGGTGGATTCCACGACAATATCCGCTTCTTCAGGCGATTCTGAAAACACCTCAGGCGGAACTACGCCAGTCTCCTCAAGCTCTTTATCCCGGTGTTGTGCCTCAGACTCGGAAGAGTTTTGCGCTGAATTATTATTTATTGGAATTTTCCGTTTATTTGCCATTTTTCTACCTCAATGAACAAATTTCACAGCTTGTTCTTTTCGAATATGATAATTCTTGTTAACCCTGGCATGCTTTTTCACACCAAAAGCTAATTACGTTCACTTACCCGCTGGCGGCTGAGCAGTCGCCTCGGTGTCATCATTACGCTTTTTAATTATGGTATTAATCCTGAGAACGGCGTCTGCAATCTCAGCAGCAGCCTTTAGAGCGTGAACTTTAACCTTTAAGGGATCAACTACCCCCAGCTCCCACATATCGGCAACTTCGCCAGTATCGCATTCAATGGCAAGTGAGACCTTGCCTTGTTCTGCTTGGGCGGCTATCACGTCCTCGACTTTCTCAAGGGGGTTGAACCCAGCATTTGCAACGATTTGGCTCAGAGGTTTCTTAAGGGCCTCCGCCACACAATCAACGCCATAGGCTGCCATACCCTTAACCCCATCTCTCAGGAAAGAAACCTCTCTCGATGCAGCAATCTCGATAGAGCCACCGCCTGGAACAACCCCGCCTATAATAGCGGCCTGGACTGCTGAGGCGGCGTCGCGCGCAATCCGCTCGCGCTCGTCTCTGACCTCCCTTGTTGCTGCACCGACAAGTAGTGTGGCGGCAGGCTTCCCAATTCCGCCCATAATACGTGTATGTTCCAACCTCTCATCTTCATATACCCGTGCGCATCGCCCAACAAACAAAGATAACTCCTCAAGCGATTTCTTTAGACCCGCTCGCTTTATTGTCTTTGCACCCGTATGTTCCACAATCCTTGCTATGTCCCTCGTAGATACACGACGGAGAACTATAATACCAGCATCGGTAAGTAACTCCTCTGCCAAATCTGCAACACCTTTATTTGTAACAACGAGACCAATTCCCAAATCAACGATTTTCCGCAAATTTTCACAAAACTCGTTTTGAAGTTGAACATATCGCGCAAAACCCGATTCTGTGCCAAGTGCATCATCTTCCATTCGTTCGGGCTCAAGCGCGTCATCAATTGCCAACACCTTGACATCTTTAAGCGATCGCGGCATCTGGCGGTTCATGCGCTCTTTCTCTATAATGAGACCTGTAAATACTTCGTTCTGCGCGCCTTCTTTTGCGACAATAGTATCAGCAAGTTTGAATGCTGGTTCCGCCAGTTTTTCTTTACCCACAAGCTTTGCCGCCTGGACGACCAAGTCTGCAATCTCGGCATCCTCTCTTCCGGCGATATAAGCCGCCTGCCAAAGAAGTGGGTCGTCGAAGTCCTTGACTTGCTTGCTTGCGGCTTCCAATACCTCAAGGGCTCTTTTCATACCAATGGAAAGCCCTTGTATCACCTTTGTCACCGGCACGCCTCTAGATACCCTGCTGACTCCTTCCATTACAAGGGCAGAAGCTAGGATGGCAGCGGTAGTTGTGCCGTCGCCTACTTCTTCATCTTGAGCCTTGGCGGTACGGATAACTAACCTTGCGGCAGGGTGACTTATATCAATCTTGTCGAGAATCGTACTGCCATCATTGGTAATTGTCACGTCGCCGAACTTGTCAACGAGCATGCAATTCAGACCTTTAGGTCCAAGCGTTCCTTCAACAGACGAAGCAACCGCGCGCACTGCGGTTGCATTCGCAAGCAATGCCGCAAGGCGCTCATCCACGTCCGCCGACTTACTTACCTGCTTAATGTTTGAACTCATTTTTGAACTTAAGAAGGGATCCTGGGGCTGAGGGATTCAGGTATCCAGCAACCCGCCATAACATGCTGATTATCCAATACTTAATTGGGTCAGCATCTGGCTGAGGCTCGATGCCATTAGCTCAACAGCGGCCACTGCACGCCGATAATCCATCCTTGTAGGCCCTACTACTCCTATGCTCCCGCATACGCGATCGCCGATGTGATAGTTTGCTGTAACAAAGCTGCAATCGCTTAGCTCACAGAACTGGTTTTCCTCGCCGATAATGACGGTTACATCCTTGCCAAGTAATGCCGTGCTCAAAACCTGGAATAGGACTTTGCGCTTTTCAAGGGCGTTGAGAATCATCGTAAGCTTTTCTGTTCGGGAAAATTCCGGCTGTTTGAGAATATGGCTTGTTCCGTCTATGAAAACCTCGCTGTCAGTAGCCGCAACCAGCGCCTGCTTTACGAGGGCAACCACCTTTTTGTAAAAAGCAGTCATTCTAAAAAGCTCTGCCGGCAGAGCATTTCTAATCCTAGTAGTAAATTCGCGCAACTCAGCACCTTGTAGACGCTCGTTAACTAGACTCCCAATAGAATTAAGGTCAACAGTGTTGAGGTCGCTCTCCCAATCTAGCAATCGGTGGTCAATATGTCCGGTGCTAAGTACAGTGATTACAAGAAGCTTGCCCCGGCCAATTGGAGAGAGTGCTACATAGCGAACACTTATGGTGCCCATCTGTGGCTTAGTTGCCAGAGAAGTATATTGGGCCAATCCAGACAGAATCCGGCACGTCTGTAAAAGGATGTTCTCAATTTCGCTCTCATAAGGATTATATGCCGCCCTTGCACGCGAAGCTTCTGCTCGCCCCAGCTTGGGATCAGGCATTAGCTTGTCAACATAGTACCGATAGCCAAGGTCTGATGGTACGCGGCCCGCAGATTTGTGCGGTTGTTTCAAGTAGCCCAGCTCTGACATAGCTGCAAGCTCATGACGAATCATCGCGGGCTTAATTCCGAAGTTGTAGTTCGCCGCTAGCGTTTCCGAACCTACCGGTTCTGCAGTCCTCACATATTGATTTACAATTGCTTCCAGTATTTTGCTTCTCCGCTCGCCGAGTTCCATCGGCTTCACCTCAAATAACAAGGTAGCCGTATGCGCAAACCTTCTTCTGATAAGAGTATACCATTAGCAACGTCTAGAGTCAACATGGGAAAGCTTGCGGTGATTAGCTAACGATGCACACAAGGAGTTCTTATTAACTGACATTTTTATTAATAAGGGATACCTGGTGCTATGTAGTATTACCTATAATAAAAAGTGCCATGCCTATGGAAACTGCCGCCATTCCAATGTATTGCATTGGCGATACTTTTGGGCTAAAAATTAGGAGAATTGCTACTTGAGCACCCAGGAATCCGCCAGCAGTACACAAGCCAAGCGCAACATTTGGATTCATTGAACGATAGAGTAACATTAGAAACCATATGCTTGAGGCTCCAAAAACATTGCCGCAGATATAACCTATCAACCATTTGCTCGGATTGGCGCTCCCATACTTAAAAAACACCTGCGCCGCCGCTTGCATTAGCCAAAATACAATTAGCCAAACGAGGTTCATACCTGCCCTGCCCCCAACTCCAAAAGCTTGATCTCGACAAGCGGAAAATAAAGCCTTATCCCCCAACGACATCTAACCATGGATAGGAGCGCAAGCTTAGTGACAGCATAGGTCACAAGCAAGCATGGCTCGGATTAAAGGATTCCATACACCTGCATTGCTTACTTAACTGCCCGCCCAAAAAGCGAACTAAGACAACCGCTATTTTGCAGCCAAGCTTCTCCACAACTTCTACTTTAACCCCATCTCTCTTAAGTTGCGAAGGCTGATTGCTAGGCTCTCGAATGGATCTCTTTCGCAAATATCCTGCTCAACAAGGTACCATTCAACTCCGGCTTCCATAGCAGCTTCCAATATCTCAGGCCAGTTCAGGTTGCCCTCGCCAACCTCCATCATGATTTGCTGGCCGCCCCTATTGCCCATATCCTTCAGGTGAAGCAATGGAACGCGGTCTTTGCACCGCAGAATCCACTCTGCTGGGTCGCCCCCACCATGCTGAACCCAATACGTATCAATCTCAAAATTGAAGTAAGTGGGGTCGCTCTCGGTGCGAAGGATTTCTAAGCCAATCTTGTCGCCAAATTTTTCGAATTCAAAGCTATGGTTGTGATAGCTGAAAGTTAGACCACCTTGGGCTAGCTTCTTTGCCACCTTAGAAGCTTCCTTTGCAAACTGATGGAAGCCCTTAGCATTTCGGTATTCTTGGGGCATCCCACCAACTGCAATGTGCTGACATCCCCACAGTTGATGTTCTTCGATGACCCGTTCCGTTTCGTTCCGCATGCGGTGGTAAGGAGTGTGGGTAGCACAAATATAAACACCTTCACCATCAACAATTTTCTTCAGCTCAAGCGGGTCGATTGGGCCAAAGCCAGAGACTTGGACTGCCTCATATCCGATTTCTCGAATCTTCTTAATTGTCTTGGCAATATCAGCAGGAGTTTGCGTAAACTCGCGCACAGTATAGAGTTGTGCACCAATTCGTGATTCGCTCATTATGCATCCTTTCCTTAAGGCAATTCTCGAATATAAATATTCTTAAACCAAAGCTTGCTGCCGTGATGCTGAAGCTCAATTGGTCCCTCATCCGGCACGCCGCCTATGCTATTCATCGTCACTTGGTCAACAACCTGAACACCATTCTCAACGACGGTTACCTTCTTGCCACGCATGATGATGACAAAGCGATTCCATTCACCCACTGGCCTGTCCATATTCCTTGTCGGCTTATTATTGTCATTGTACAATCCGCCCGAACCAATGGGATTATCCCAAATTTGCACCTGAGGTTTTCCACGCAGATAAATGCCACTGTCTCCACCTTTTGGAATTTTCCAGTCAACTATCAATATAAAGTTGCGGTAGTTCTTTTCGGTAATAAGGTTCTTTCCCTTGCCATCATATTCCAACACGCCGTCTACAACCTTCCAATGTTTCTCAACCTCGGCATCGTGCTTCCACCCTGTCAAGTCTTTGCCATTAAAAAGCGGTGTGAACCATGGAGGAATGCCCTCAGAAGCATAACCAACACAACCCAGAACCGTGCTAATAATTAAAATTAACACAATTTTTTTCATAAAATTACCCTCCTTTACTTCATTTCGCTTAACATTTGCCGTGCCTGAGCAAGAGATGAATATAGCTCGCGATATATAGCAAAGCGCTCTTCATAAACCAAAGCATATTTGCGACGGGGCTCGAAAGTTCGTATTGGTACCGTCCATGTCCTAATTGCTTCTTCAATATCAAGTATTCCTGCCCCTCCACCTGCAAGAATAGCAGCTCCCATGCAAGTTGCCTCAGTAACACGCATTGTGGTGAGTGAAATGCCCAGTATATCAGCCTTTATCTGCATCCAAGTATCACTTTTCGCCCCGCCGCCGACAGCCCTTAGCTCAGCAAGGCAGAAACCGGCATCCCTTAAGATTGATAGGTTCCATTTCATTTCGTAAGTGATACCATCTAGAAAGGCACGTAGAACCTCCGACCTATTGGTGGAGAGGGTCAAACCAAATAGCAACCCAGCCCCGTGGGCATCAAAGTGGGGCGTGCCTGTTGGCCCAAAGTGGGGAAGAAGTATAACACGCGAAGGCTCTTCTGCTGCCGCCGATATTATTTGGTCGTAGGGATCTTTTCCATTCCTTCGGGCTTCTTCTGCCTCCTTGGTTGCAAAATTATCGCGTACCCATCGTAGAACGCTTCCACCAGTAATGTTAAATGCAACCGTCGTGTATATATTTGGTAATACATGCGGATAAGTTGCCAAGTTAGCATTCATGAGTTCATCGCTTAGGATAAGGCGGTCAATAGCAGGGCAAATACATTCAGTCGTACCGATGGAATATGCAGCTTGGCTTGGCGAGGCTGCCCCACATCCAAGTGCCCCAACTGGTTGATCATGACCACAGACTGACACCTTGACTTCATTTGCCAAACCGAGCTTGGCAGCCATTTCAGGTTTGACAGTGCCAACAACCTCTCCAGAAGGAATCACTTCAGGCAATCGGTCAGCGGCAAGTCCGACGGCTTCTAGAATCTCCGCTGACCATTCCATGCGGCTAACATCAAAAAGCATCGAACGTGCGGCCATCGTATAATCGGTCTTTACTTCACCAGTCAGTACCCAAGCAAGTAGGTCCTCACAGAAAAGAAACTTCAGCGTCTTGGCCCATTTCTCTGGCTCATTTTGTTTGAGCCACAAGAGTTTATATAGGGAATACATAGGATATGGTGTGTGTCCTGTTATTCGATATAACCTTTTGGCGCCGAACTCCATGCTCCAAGGGCCAACAAGCGAGGCAGCGCGAGCGTCGGAGGAAACCATTATGCTACTTATCATCTGGCCACAGGAGGTGATAGCAGTGAAAGCTTCTCCCTGCGATGCAATGCCAATAGCCTTCACAGGATCTAAACTCCGAACAGCGGCCGCTGCTTTCTCAATCATTCGGCAAGCAGCGCTTACCACGGCGTGAGGATCAAGCTCACAGGCTCCTGGAAACGGAAATAGGAGAGGATACTCCTCGTACGCCCACGAAAGCTGGCTACCCTTCTCATCGAAAACTACTGCCTTTACCCCTGTCGTACCTATATCTATGCCCATTAAACTCATAAAGAATCACCAGCCGACAACCAAGGCTCAAATCTTCCCGATAAACTCCGACAATTTTGTTGCTGACCCTGCTATTTTATACACTTCGCAAATTAAATGTCTTATCACTTCGGCAACCGCCACCTGTGCGTCTGAAATACTCCCCCCGCTACCAAGAACACTCTCGTAAGGCTGGCGTATGTCAGTGGCGATGTTAATCTTTGCGATACCATTTTTCACCGCTTCATTAATGTACGACTGTGGAATCCCAGATCCACCATGCAGGACAAGAGGAATTCCGGTCGCATCGCGTAGTTTTTTTAAGTGCTCAATATCAAGTCTAGCCTTGGGTTTTGGTCGGTCTTTTGCCGCCGCGGAAATCGCCCCATGAACCGAACCAATCGAAACAGAAAGCCAATCCACTCCTGTTCGCTGAACAAATTCCCTCGCTTCGTTGGGGTCTGTAAATCCTTTTTTGCTGGCAAAAAGCTCTTCATATGGAGGAAGTGGACCTGGTTCATGGCCGAGTACCGCGCCTAACTCTGCTTCAACCAGCACACCTTCTTGATGTGCAATCTCGACGACGCGCTTAGTCACAGCGATATTCTCCTCAAAATGGAGCCGCGAGCCGTCAATCATAACCGAGTCATAGCCCAAAGATATAGCTTCCGTAATAAGGGGTTCCCAATCGCAAAGTAAGCCATCCTCATCAATTACCGGCGTGTGGTCAAGATGGAGCGTTGACACTCGGGGGTCGGCATGGCGGCGATATTCTTCAGCAATGTGGCTTAGGCTCTTTGCCTCGAACTTTATGAGTTCAAGTCGCGCGACAGCCAGCATTCCAAACGTATCAAGCTCCGCCAATGTCTTAAGAATCGGCTCAGCCATTGGAAGGTATGGAACATTGAACGCTGGAATGACAATTTTATGCTCAACAGCGGCTGAGACCATACGTGCAAGTCGATTTTTTGGAGCTGGCACCCGGTCGACGATGTTATAATTTTGATGCTTAATATCCAATGTTCAACTCTCTAATAAACTTACCACTAAATGATTTACCTGTCGGCCTCAAAGGATACCATGACAAGTTCATTAATATGGCGGCTTGCTTCAGCGTACCTTGTATTTAACTAAGACTTTAAACCTTTAAAGCTTTCTTCAAATAATTCTATATCTTCTTTCAACATATCCGGCTTATGTTCATTGTAGATGCCAACGCAGACCATATCCTGTGGACGCATGACTCTCGCAGCAAAGCCAAATGCCTCTTTAGGATCGTTACGTCCAGCAGCAAGAATTTTGTAATGAATCGCCGGCTTCGAAAGTCTTCGTATGAGGTGCGCCATGGTTTCCCTATCCTCTTGCCAAAACCATTCTTGCGCACCGTGAACGTGTGCCGGATTTTCATCGCGACGCATCGAGTTGTAATATGAACACATGTAGTAATCCACATCCAATGCTTTTTCCGCCCACTCTATAACTCGAGGGTCGTGAGCCGCGATGCCAGCCAACAAACCAGCAGAGCGAATCATTTTAATCAGCTCAGGTATATGGCAAAGTTCCCCTTTTACAAACTGGTGGTCCATGTAACCACCATGAATGTGACAAGCTTTTGCGCCGCCTTCAATTGCTCGATTAATACACAGCTCGGGCGGACCCTCACTTGGGCAGGTCTGGGCGAACCACTGAATCTTACCACCCTCATCCCAGTGTTCTCTTAAGAAGCCAACCACCCGGAGGTCGGTTCGCGCTATGACGGTGTTTATACCAAGCGACTCGGCTTCCCGTAACAAAGCCTTGATTCTCTCAAATGTAAACCAGCTCAGCATTCGCTGGTCCATTTCCATACTTTGATGGGAAAATCCGCTGATTGGATTCGTTCCCAGAATGAAACGGCTGACTTCCACACCTTTGATTGCAACTTTTTCCACTCGCGCCTCCGGAGCTGCTTAGCAGACCAAAAACTAAAATTTTGGCTCAAACACTGTGAGGATACCAACGCGTTTGATGCGGCCGACCATGCGCTTTCTAACCTCAGAATCGCACTCCACTAACGCGAAATAGTTCTCCGCCGCCCGCTCGACAGCTGAGATAAAATCTTCCAGGTTTATGTGTATTCGTCCAGACTTATCCTGCTTAAAGTGAAGTTGAGGATTCCCGTCGGTATACGCATAACGTCCGTCTTTTACAGTATAGCTATGGAGAAGTTTGCATCGAATCGCATCCCACAAGTCATTTGGGTCATACCGCTTATCGTCAAAAAAGCGAGCCACAAATTCGCGGAATAGGCTTGCATTGCTGTCATGGCCTGCGTATAGGCAAGTCAGATAATCTATTACGCACGCGGCGAGAATAAACGCACCCATCTTTGCCCCGCCAGCAGATGCCTTTCGTACATCGCCCAGGGCCATGTCAATAATTGCATGTCGAGCACGAGCCACTATTTCTTGTTCGTCCATTCTCCCCCTCCCCTGCGAAAAACGACAACCTTCAGCCAAAAGTGAAGACATAGTTCGCCACTCCTTCGGTAGTCTCTTAGCCGCCATCCGGTGTATTTTTGGGGGGTTGCAATGAAAAATTTCGCTGACATGTAAATTCACTCCTGCTTGCCAACCCTGCTAACTTGAAGAAAAGGCAAATCAGAAGATATACTAAGTATAGGAGAATCCAAATGGCAAAATCGATTGACATACCTTTGAGAATAGCGCTTGCACAAGTTAACCTTACTGTTGGCGACCTTGACGGTAACTCTGCAAAAATTGCTGAGTACATCGCTCGTGCAAAGGAAGCCGGAGCGGATATCGTCGCCTTTCCTGAACTCTCAATCACAAGCTATCCGCCAGAAGATCTCCTTCTTAAAAATGGTTTTGTCCAACGAAACATTGATTGCCTTCACAAAATCACTGAAGTGTCAAAAGGAATCACGGCAATTATAGGCTTTGTGGATAAGATTAATAGCGATATATACAATGCCGCTGCAATCATATCAGACGGCGAACTCGTGGGGGTGCATCATAAGTTTAACTTGCCAAATTATGGCGTTTTCGACGAGCATAGATACTTCCAACGTGGCAAAGAAACAAAAGTCTTCAAGGCTGGCGAAGTAAGATTCGGAGTGGAAATTTGCGAAGACAGCTGGTACGCCGAGGGGCCACATAGACTTCAAGCACTCATAGGTAATGCGCATGTCATCATTGTAATAAATTCCTCGCCATTCCATGCAGGAAAATGGCGGCATCGCGAGGAGATGCTTGCCACGCGCGCAATGGACAATTTATGCTTCTTTGCTTACGTCAACTTAGTAGGTGGGCAAGACGAGCTCGTATTTGATGGCCACTCATTGGTTGTCGGGCCGGATGGGAGGGTCATCTGCCGTGGCCCAGCATTTGAAGAAGCGCTTGTTATAGTAGATTTGAATATCAATGAGGTCCTCCACCACCGCCTTTCGGACACTCGGTATAAAGAGCAAAAAGAGCGCCTCTGCCCAAAAGAAGCAGTGGTCGAGAAAGTGCAAATACCCCCATTCTTACAAAAGGCACCAAGGCACGAACTGCCGTCATGCCTACCAAATCCCCCAAGCCGATTAGAAGAAATATACAAAGCTCTTATCCTCGGCACCAGGGATTACGTTCACAAGAACGGTTTTGAAAAGGTAGTTCTCGGTTTGAGCGGGGGAATTGATTCCGCACTTACGGCAGTCATCGCAGTGGATTCACTTGGCAAGGACCGAGTAGTGGCAGTGGTTATGCCTTCGCAATATTCATCGGAGGAGACGCAAAGCGATGCGGTTAAACTTGCCGAAAGTCTAGGCATTCAGTATTACCGCATTCCAATCCAGCAAATCTTTGAAGCATACCTCTCCACACTCTCCAGCGCCTTTGTGGGAACACAGCCGGGAGTAGCAGAGGAAAATATCCAGGCCCGGATACGCGGAAACATCCTAATGGCTCTATCCAATAAGTTTGGCTGGCTAGTACTTACTACTGGCAACAAGAGCGAGATCGCGGTAGGATACACTACTCTCTATGGCGATATGGCAGGAGGATTTGGCGTACTTAAGGACGTTCCCAAGACACTTGTTTATGAGCTTGTGGATTATCGAAACAGCCTTGGAAAGGTAATTCCCGACAGCATCATAAAGCGTCCTCCCTCAGCAGAGCTGCGCCCTGGCCAGAAGGATGTTGACACACTGCCGCCATACGAGATCTTGGACCCCATCCTACACGCGTACGTTGAACAAGACAAAAGCATTGCAGAAATTGTAGCCATGGGTTTTGATGAGCCAACTGTTAGGCGAGTTGCTCACATGGTTGATAGAAATGAATACAAGCGGCGGCAGGCGCCACCCGGCATTAAAATCACACCAAAAGCTTTTGGCAAGGACAGACGCCTTCCAATCACCAACAAATATAGAGAATAGGGGAAAGTTCGGGTATGCCTCAAATCTTTGTCACAAGCACAGAATCGGATAATCCGTTTGCGATTGATATTGCTGTATACTGTAAGCAGACTATAGATATAGCCGACATTATTTCTCTAAAGACATTTGCGAACAGCGAATTTTGCCCGCGCTTTATCAGTGATGAGAACGACCTTCAGAATATTGGCAACAAGCTGTGCAACACGACTGTCATTATTGTTTCCACAGCCTCCAATAGTGTAAGCCGAAACGAACTCTCCTGGCGGACCCTACTAGTTGCAAGAGCAGCCAAAGATAATGGTGCTAAACAGGTCATTCTAATTGAGCCTGACCTTTTCTTCAGCGCTCAAGATCGAGGACCTAGACCCGAACACGGAGAGGTGGATTTTAAGCGCGACATATGGGACTATAAGAAATTTGACGGCCAACCTTTCAGTAGCAAGCTTTACGCGGAGTCGCTGGCGCTCGCAGGAGTTGATGCTGTAATTACCGTACACAATCACTCAGCTTCCGTGCAAAGGCTTTTTAATCGAATCATGAATGGACGTTTCCTAAACCTATCTCCCGCCGAGGTTTTCGCAGACTATATCCGCAGGTCCGATGTAACACCAAGCCTGCATTCTGGTGATGGCGTGCTAATATGTGCGCCAGATAAAGGAGCAAGGGGCTTTGCCGTTGAGGTACAAAATAAGTTGGGTATGCCCTCTGCAGGATTGCTCTATATTGCTAAGGAGCGAACAGGCGAACGGCATATATCAAGCTTTATTGACCCATCATCACCATGTCCTTTGGAAGCCATCCAGGGGAAGGACGTCGTAGTATTTGACGATATGGTGCGCACTGGCGGAACAATTAAAGAATGCTGTCGTCTACTGAAAGAAGCTGGCGCAGGCAGGGTTGTCTTCTTCGTTACCCACTTTTACTCTTCCCCAGAGGTACGCGAGAATCTCAACAGCCCCGACCTCGACGAGATTATCACTACCAACACCCTGCCCTCAATCTTGAATCGAGACATGCAGGGACGACTGCGACGTAAGCTCACGGTCCTAAAGATAGAGAAGTGGATATCCCACCACATCTTAAGTTATTTGGGCTTTCCCACCGACCACCTTACTGGCCAATTGTATTCAGTAGATATGTCCTCTAAAAATCCACGTTGGTCACCATAATGGACTAAACGAAAATTCGCATTTATTAAGGACCGCAACCCCAACATATTAAAACACAAACAATAAATAAGTAACCGCTCGCGGCCGGGGTGGTCGAGTATCACCAAAATTTTCGCATACTTCCAATAACTCTTTCACAGATGTGAAATCCAAACTACCAAGCAACCAAATATTGAGGGAACTAGCTTAAGTTGGGTATTATTTACAAATGCGGGATAAATTTTGGTTATAAAATTAGGAGGAATGCGAGCATGGAAGAGGTGTTTAAAAAAACCTCAGTGGAAACTATCACCCTAAACCCCTTCGAGATAGTGTTAAAAGATTGGATGTTGGTTACAGCCGGGCCGCCGGAAGATTACAACACAATGACAGCAGGGTGGGGCGGCATGGGTGCGCTATGGGGTAAGCCCATATGCTTTTGCGTAATCCGCCCAACCCGGCACACATACAAGTTTCTGGAGAAAAATGAGAACTTCACCCTTTGTTTCTTCTCAGAAGAATATAAGGAGGCGCTTCAATTTTGCGGCAGTAAATCGGGCCGTGATGTGCCAGATAAAGCAAGACAGGCAGGGTTGACCCCGATGCCTGGCATGCTACCAATGACAAGTGTCTTTAAGGAGGCAAGATTGGTTTTTGAATGTCGAAAAATATATATTCAAGATATAGACCCGAAAAACTTCCTTGACCCAAATATTGAACAATGGTACCCACAGAAAGACTATCACCGACTGTATGTAGGTGAGGTGATAAATTGCTGGACAAAATAAATACACTATAAGTTTTAATATGACATCGTTATTTGTCTTAAGTGAATACTACCAACCGATTGCTAAATAAATTTCTTATCATGCTTCTTGGTTTAATTGCTGCCGTTTGCTGGGTAGGTTAAATAAGACAATCTTAAAAGGTTAATAGTATAACTAGCCACAATATTCCATAGAGAAAGGCCATGGAGGGCAATATATGGATATAGAAATCACACACAATTCTTGCACTGCTGTTAAGGTACATGGCGAAATCGACATCGGCAATGTAGATGAATTTAGTGCAATGCTTGAAAAAGCAGCCAAGGATGCCCAAAACGGCTGTTTAGTGGTGGATTTATCGTCGGCAACATATATAGACGGCGCAGGAATCAAGGAGATTCTGCGTATTTATCATAGGCTGATTTCATTAGGAGGTGCCATTGCAGTAGTACCAAGCAAAATGGCACAAAGGATTCTTGAAATTCTCAGGGCTCATGAGCTTCCTGGCTTTAAAATCTGCGATGATTTTCAGATGGCTATAAAAGCGCTTTTAAGCTATACAGGTAATTTACAATGAACTATCAAGTTTCATACGAACCGCAATCAGAAGTTCCTAGAAAAACACAGAATGCTGAAATGACCCGTTATCCGATATGGTTAGGCTACTTTGCAACAATTGCTCTAGAAGCAATTTTAACTCTGATATTAAGTTTGTTGCCTCCAAGCTTTCCTTTGTATGAGTTTCCTATTCCCTATGTTTTGCTAACCATGCTGGTTGCTATTCTCTTCGGGGAAGGGCCAGCAATACTAGCATTTGTGCTTGGTTTCTTCACCTTCGACTACTTTTTCATACCACCTCTCTACACAATATTTCCGCAGGCGGAAACCCAGCAAGGTTGGACTGCTCTTATAGCATATCTTATAGGTTCATCAATAGTCGGATTTGCTACGATAATGATGCGGAAAGCGCGCCAGCGAATCCAACAAATAGCAGACCAGCTCAGAGAAATACAAAAGGATCTCAACCGGGCCCAAGCCGTCGCTCATACCGGGAGCTGGAGGTTAGACGTTCAACAAAATGTGCTAATTTGGTCTGACGAAGTATATCGAATATTTGGAATACCACGAGGAACACCTATGACATATGAGAAATTCCTGGAATGCGTCCATCCGGAGGATAGAGAATACGTTGATCAAAAATGGAAATCAGCCCTTCAAGGCGAGCCTTATGACATCGAACATCGAATCATAGTGGATGGCAAAATTAAATGGGTTCGGGAACGCGCAGAGTTAGAGTTTGACGAACAAGGAAGGCCGCGTGGCGGGTTTGGAACGGTGCAAGACATTACCGACCTAAAGCAAGCTGAAGAAGCCATTCGTGAAAGCGAGGAGCATAAGATTGAGTTCTACCGCCGCACAATTATGGCCGCTACAGAAGGAAAACTAATAATTACAGAACATTCGGAAATAGAAAAGATTGCTGGGCCGCCTTTGGCTACTTGGGAAATAAAGACTCCTGAGGATCTCAGAACCGTGAGGCATGGCGCAGAAGAGATGGCAAGGTCTTTGGGAATGGACGAAGAAAAAATCAGCAAGTTTGTTGTAAGCATTGGAGAAGCAGCAACAAATGCATTGAAACACTCGGGTGGGGGTACCGCTACCCTCCATCGAACGCAAAACGGCTTAATGGTCGTTATATCAGACAAAGGACCTGGAATCGCCGCCCTTTCACTGCCCGACATAGCACTAACAAAAGGCTACTCCACGGCTGGCACGCTGGGCATGGGGTATAAGGTGATGATTTCGTTCAGCGACAGAGTTTATTTGGCAACTGGGCCCGAAGGCACTACGGTAGGTATAGAGATGAACCTATCAGACATTGAAACATCCGAGGTGCAAAGTGCTATAGGAGCGGCTGGTTTAAAGTGTGAAGCCAGCAGTGGAAGCGAAACAAAGCCGCAAACTCTATTTTCAATGGCTCCCTTTTTTAATAGCATAGTGACATAATAAGCCTTTTATGCAACTCTCACCACGTGAAAGAATTCTACATGTTTACAAGGGCAAGATACCTGATGCGGTACCCTTCATGCTTGACCTATCGCATTGGTTCTACCACAAAACCAGAGCGCCATGGGACCTTAGCTCCAGCTACCAGGAGCCTGAGAAAGCGTTAATTGACTATCATAAGCGCATGGGCGTTGGTTTTTACATGCCAAATCTGGCAGCTTTCTTCTCAATAGAGCATACAGACGGCGTCAATCTGGAAATTAATAAGGAATTCCAGGCTGGCAAATGCGAAATTGTGTGGCGTTATAATACACCCATTGGAAGCATTGAGAGAAGACGCATTTGGAATTCCAATACGTATTCCTGGTCGGTCAGTCGCTGGGGATTTGAGTCAGCGAATGATATACGGGTGCTTGAATATGCACTAACATCCCGCAGATATGTGCCGCAGTGGGACAATTACAAAGCATGGGCAGACTATGTTGGCGATATAGGAGTTGTCTATATTCCGGCAGGGTACAGCGCAGTCGGACAACTCCTTCACTATTGGATGGGAATCGAGCGATTTGTGTACGCCGCCCATGATTACCCCAATACAATGCGCGAGGTCGTTAAAAAAATCAACGCCAATAATCTTGAATGCATAGACATGCTCTGCTCATCCCCAGCTGAGGTTATAATAATGGGCGATAATTTTTCAAGCGATGTCCAGCCGCCACATTTCTTCAAAGAATGGTCACAAAACTACTACTTTGAAGCCATCAGCCGCCTTCATTCTGCTGGGAAATTCGTTGCAATACATATAGACGGGCGATTGAAGGGTGCACTGGCGATGATTCGTGCGACAGGCGCCGATTGTGCTGATGCGGTAACACCCACACCCATGGGCGACCTAACGCCAGATGAATGCCGGTCAGAGGCAGGCCCGGAGCTTATTCTTTCTGGCGGCGTTTCGCCGGAACTCTGGCTACCCAACACAAACATCGAAGACTTTAGGTATGCTGTAATGCGATGGCTGGACCTCCGGAAGCAAAGCCCTCGGTTAATCGCTAATGCCGGCGACCAAGTTCCCCCAGGAGCAGAAGAAAGCCGGATTGCTCTGATGCGCGATTTGGTTGAGAAGTACGGCAAATACTAGCGCTTTGCTACCACAATTCTTTCAAGAGTTCAATCATGTACTTGAAATTCTCAAACTTGGCGTTTGGGGGAACAGCATGGTCGACGGCAGGAATCCAGCCAAGACGCGCATAAAGCTTAGTTGCCTTTGGAACTACCTCTGCCTCAACATCAGCCCTTTCGCCAATTAGACAACGTTTATCCAAACCACCAATGAAAAGGAACTGTGGATATCTCTCAGCATACTCAACAATGTCTTGCTCGGCAGCTATCTCAACAGGGCTTGTGCCGTCTACCCCAGCTTCGATCCAAAAAGGAATCAATTCGCTTATGTGCCCGTCGCTGTCAACGAACACTTTGTCTGCACAGATACTCTTCGCTTCTTGCACAAGCTCTCGATATCGTGGCAAGAATTTATCTCGAAGGATAACAGGTGAAACCATGCATGCAGTTTTATATGCCATATCTTCATTAATCATAAGATTATCCACGTGTGCATCGGCAAGATGCTTGCGCAGTAACCGCACATTGAAATCGAGCACGAAATCAAGCATCTCATCCACGAGCTCTGGCAAGTCATAAAACGCCATCGAAAGACCTTCGAAGCCCATCCACTGTCGTAGTGTCCAATAGAAGCCTTGTATGGTAAACATCACGGGACGCTCAGCAGTATGGGAGCGCCGAACGGCCTCATCGAAGCATTGTCCACGGCGCCTAGGGTCCTCAGGATCATAGCGCTCCTTCATCCTCAGGAAATCATCTCTGTTTTCGACAGGAAACTTAAGCCATTTCCGAGTGACAAAGCCACTACCCTGGGCATCTCTGCGTTCGGTGCGGAGGGCACCTTCCTCATCATAGTAGGTAACTTGACCATCTTTTTCTTCGACAATTATCAACTCGAATTTTGGGCAATGTGATGTGTTGAGAGGAATGCCTTCGAACCAATCATATCCAAGAAATTCGGCGGTGCTAATGCCCTCGGGATGCCCCTGCTTTATCCACTCGTCCATAGTTCCCTTTCGCGTAGGAAAGGTCCAGATGAATGGTCTGTCGGGCCGCTGAAAATCCATTATAGCGCGATATCGTTCTCTCGGCGTTGTAGAATGAACGCTATTCACAGACATTGCCGCTTAGTTACCTTATTCCAGAAAGATCAAACAACACAGTCAACGTGTCCCTACCTTACAATTCTAGATTCAGCCATTTCAATTCGTCCGGCGATAATTGTACATTTAGCCCGGCAAGAAGAGTCCTCAGCTCCTCAAGATTTGCTGGCCCAGCCAGGGCAAATGTCGGGAATGGTTGGCAAAGTACATAAGCAAGGGCAATGCTTACCGGGGGAACACCCTTCTTTTCTGCCATTTCCAAAAGCCGCTCGGCACGAAGGATGTTGTCCTCACTATGCCAGCAACGAATCATCTCTGGGTCGGTATGATTCCTGGGATGACCATAGGCGAAGAAGCCCCGGGCAAGGCTCGACCATGCCATGAGTGGCATCTGGGTTTTCACAAACCATGCACGGGACTGGGAATCGGACGAGGCAAGGCAGCCAGCCCATGGTGGCTCTATCATTCTGGCGAGGCTAAAGTTGTTGCTCACTGCAGCAATCCCTTTGAGTCCTTTTTGTCGAGCGTACTCGTTCGCCGCCTCTATACGCTCAATTGTCCAATTTGACACGCCAAAGACCTTTATTCTCCCTGCGTGCAAATGCTCATTTAAAACATCGATAAACTCACCTACCGGTATGTCAGGGTTATCACGATGCATCATATAGATGTCCACATAATCAGTGCCCAATCGGTCAAGGCTCTCAAAAAGCTGGCTTGTCAAATCTATAGGGTTACAGAAAGGCGTATGCGCGCCCTTATCTAGAATGACCACCTGCTCGCGGATTCCACGATTTCTAATCCACTGACCGAGAATACGCTCACTATTACCGCCACCATAGATGTAAGCCGTATCGAAGCAGTTGCCACCTTGGCGGAAAAACTCGTCGAATAGGATTGAGCAGGATGCGAGTGGGGAAACGCCGCCGCCACCAACGGCGCCCATCGCGATGCGAGATACCGGTTTCTCAAGCCCAGGAATCGAGCCATACCTCATATTTGCATCCGAGCGTATTGTCAGCGGCCGATGGTCAATCGTCGGGAAGTTTGCGTCCGGCTTCTCGATATCGTAGACGAGACCCACAGCCTGGCGCCACATGTCCAAGGTCTTCATATTGCCCAAGCTGTCGTCCCAGGTCATTGCTGGTGGCGGGGCTTGGCGCTTCTCGATATTCTTAGCCACTATATCAGCCTCATGTGTGTAACTGCTAGCGTCATTTGGCACGAGCACTTCTTTGGGCTGCTCGCCATTTCGGTTCACGACGATTCGTGCAGGCTCGCCCGCCTTGCTTCCAAACCACGGTGCAGGAATTAAGATGTTGCCTTCGGAGCCGAAAATGCGCACCACATTCTCTTGGTTCAGCGCCACACCTGTCGAAATTTGCGCGATGATATCACCTGGGAATTGCATTATTCCGACCGCCCACTCGTCAACCCCCGTCTCGCCAAGGTGAGCAACACCTTTCACCTCAATAGGGTCCTCAAAAGGCTTCCCATGAGCCGCGCCTGCGATTAGGCGAGATATTGAAGTAGTATAACAGCCAACATCCAGAATTCCACCACCTCCAAGGGCGTTGTTAAAAAGTCGGCTCTCAGGATTAAATCCGGCATGGAAACTAAAAGTTGCTTGAATAATCCTCACATCGCCTATGGCTCCCTCGCGAATTAGCTCGACAAGCCTGGTTATCTGGGGATGGCAGCGATACATAAAGGCCTCCATAAGAAAGACATCGTGCCTCCGAACAGCCTCAATGACTGCCATCGCCTCGGGGTAGTTTAAAGTGAGCGGCTTCTCACAAAGTATGTGCTTTTTCGCCTCAGCAGCCTTTACCGCCCATTCGGCATGCATCGGATGAGGAGTCGAGATATAGACTGCCTGCACGTCTGGATCGGCAAGGAGCGCCTCATAACTCCCATATCTACGCGGAACGTTGTATTCATCGCCAAACCGGTCTGCCGCTTCTTGGGTACGACTCCCAACGGCAAGTACTTCCCCGGTGCTTGACTCTGCAACCGCCTTCGCAAATACGCCTGAAATTCGACCTGTGCTTAAAATTCCCCAAGCTAGCTTGCCCATATTTTATCCCCCGGAAATAAGCTTTGTTACCGTAAGCCATGATAACACCCTATTCTCAAGCTGGTCAATTCATTGGATTCCGATGTTAATCAGACTACGAGGATTGTCCAATATTGGATTATCTGTCCAATAATAGTATACTAGATTTACTAGCAATACCTTCCAAACTTAAGCTAATACGTTTGCAAATTTTGAATACTAATACTAAAGAAAGGTTTTCACAAGCGGAAATGCCTAAGAAAAGTTATCTTCTAGACATGGATGGCGTGATCGTGCGGGGACGAACAGCAATCCCGGGTGCACCAGAGTTCATCGCTAAGCTTGTGGAGACAAAGACGCCATTTCTTATACTTACAAACAACCCAATCTGGACTCCCCGCGACCTCCAACATCAACTCTCGGCATTGGGAATTGAAGTCCCTCAGAATCGTCTTTATACCTCGGCAATGGCGACCGCTCAGTTCCTTCATCATCAGAGACCGAATGGCACAGCCTTTGCAATAGGTGAAGCTGGTTTAACAAGCGCTCTACACGACGTTGGATATGTACTTACCGGCATCAACCCCGACTATGTAGTTCTCGGGGAGACAACTTCCTATAGTTTGGAAACTATAACGCATGGAATTCAGTTGATTTTGGCAGGTGCACGCTTCATTGCCACAAACCCAGACCCCTCAGGACCAACCGAGAAAGGCATACAGCCGGCAACTGGCGCGATGGCGGCGCTCATTGAGGCAGCAACCGGCGTTAAACCCTATTTCGTTGGCAAGCCGAACCCTTTGATGATGCGAAGTGCTCTCAATTACCTTGGCGCTCACTCGGAAGATACAATCATGGTTGGAGACCGCATGGATACCGACATAGTTGCTGGCATCGAGGCTGGTATGGAGACAATTCTAGTACTTACGGGTGTCACAAAAGAAGCCGATATCGAACGCTTTCCATACTGTCCCACTCACATATTGCCCTCCGTCGCGGATATTGAGATACTTTAAACTCAACGCAAGACTAAAATATGGTCATCCGGAGGCGGGGAGAATCAAAGGCTCCTTGCCCTCAATTTCTCTAATTCGGCGTTTTAGTATATCGGCAAGCTCTCTGCGAATTGTAGCAAAAGATGGATCGCAGACGAGGTTTTTGCGTTCGTGCGGGTCGTTTTCAAGGTCATAGAGGAATTCCTCATAATAGACATCGCTTGCAGGATTCTTTGCATCCGGTACGGAAACAGAATATTTCCACCTCTTCGTTCGAATCGCCCTACCAGTCTGGCTTTCGCTAATCTGGATGAATACTTCCTTCGGCCAGTCCGTTTTCCTGCCTTTTACTAAATCCTGAAGCTGCCTACCCCGCATCTGTGGCGGCTTCTCTATCCCCGCGGCGGCAAGGATAGTCGGTGCGACATCAATCAGACTCACCAACTCTTTGACAACCTTTCCACCCTTGAAACCCGGCCCATAGGCAAGCATTGGTATGCGGATTGATGCTTCATGGCATGAGCGCTTGTATTCTGCATTCCGCGTGCGAAAATGACATCCATGATCGCTGGTATAAAATATTAGCGTATTATCCTCAAGTCCAAGTTTCTTTAATTCTGCGCGAATGCGGCCAAGGTTGTAATCAAGACTATTGCAGCACCCAAGGTAGTCGGGATACTCCTCACGCCAATCGCCTTCAGTTCCAACAAGATCACCTGGCGGCTCAAAGTCTTTAAACTTCTCTTTTGAGCCAATTGGTCCTTCAAAGTGTTTATGGTCGTTTTGGAAATGTGGCTCGATGTATGAGACAAAGAGGAAGAAAGGTTTTTTTCTATCTCGTGAGCGAAGGTAATCGAGCACAAAATCGGTAACGCAGTCCACTCGGTAGCCTTTAAACTCAACTTGTTTCCCCTCAGCATCAAACATATGGCCGTCATAGCCATGCGATGTGAATTCGAGTACATCGGACGCAAGCCAGTAGTCTTTGTAGCCTCCTCTGCGTTCCGGCGGGATGGCCTTATCCCTATAATTATGCTCTTTATCGGAAGCGAGATGCCATTTGCCAATATAACCTACCTCATAACCTACCTCCGATAAATACCTGGCGATAGTCTTGGCGTTTAATGGAAGAGCAATTCCATTCCGAAAGCAACCTGTTTCGGTAGCATACATACCAGTTTGAACAACTGCACGCGCCGGCCCGCATACGGGCTGGACCGTGAATGCGTTCTCAAAGAGTACGCCTTCCCTCGCCATCCTATCAATATTTGGAGAAATTGGAAGTTTTTGTCCATAACAACCCAAAGTGTCCCACCGTTGCTGATCGGTAAAGAAAAATACGATATTTGGTCGTTCAGTTTGCTCCATTTTGTCTTTCCCCTCTGTGGGTAATTGAGCCACGCCTATTCCCATCGCAGCAATCACGCCTGATGATTTTCTCAGGAATTCACGCCGTGTAAGCATATTAGCAATTTTCATGGCCGCCTCCAAAAGCTATTACTAAGTATGAGCCAAGCGCCCGACAACTGTCAATGAGAAGCTATTTTTTGCGCTTAGCAAGGGTAATTTCGTCAAACCAAACGCTCCCTTCTTCTCCAGGGTCCACTGCACAGAAAACGACCGCATAGGTTGTACCACTTGGTGCGCGAACACATCCCTCGACTTTCTGCCAATCGCAGTGTGCCACTTCGTTCGTTTCCCCGCTACCCAATGCTCGGCCACCAGCGTCATAGAAAGCAACCCTAAGCCTTACCTTTGTTGATGTTGGCGCCGTTGACCGAATATACCCTGACAAATCATACTCCCCAGGCTGTGCAAAGATTTTCTCTGTTTTCCAAAACCTCACCCTGCTGCCTGGGTCAATGCGGAGGGCACGCTGGCCAGTATAGGAATCACGCATGACTAGATTGATATCCGTGAGTCCTTCGATTTTGTAGGTGCCCCAATCTGGTTTAGTCCACTTAAGTTTGTCGGAGTCCTCAGATTTTAACCAAAAGTCTGGTTTGTCATCCTTGTCTTCATCGAACTCGACGCTTGCGTCGGGAATTAGTGACTGATTAATCCAGGGACAAAAGTCTTCAATAGCCGATGCTGAGTTCTGTTTTTCAGCAGTTGACAGCTTGAATACCATACAATCTATCATTTTTGCATAAGGCCGATCATTCGCCATTGTAACGAGCATATTTTTCCCCCTCGGCTCGGTAATCCTGATAATGAGCGTATGCTCGCCTTTTGTCAGCCTAATATTACCATAATGATACCAAGCAAATATTTGCCGGGTATCCTCTAAAGCGTTATAGAATGTTACAACAGTAATGTCCCTCGGAACCAAAGTAGTCGGCACACGGCTCCACGGACCATCATCAATTCTCCATTCGCACGGCGATGAGATTGAAAGCAAATTTTCGTGTATCCAAAATTCGTAATCGCCCGTCTTCTCTACTTTGAACTTCCAACTTGCATACCAACCGGTATCCACTGGCGGCGGCACGGCCGTCTCAAGGACAAGACAAGCGGCTCTAGAGAGTTTTGTCATCCCGCCCATGCGACTGTAATTCCAATTATGAGCAATGGACATTTCACCCTCAACGATGATTGCGTCTGAACCTGCTTTCTGAGTACCTGGTTTTCGAGGCTTAAAATCCGAAGCTTGCAGTTCAAAACTCGACCGAATAATCACGCTATCTCTTGAATGAAGGGAATCAACCATAACTCCCTCTGGCGCCCAGGGCAGGTTTGCCCTGACTAAAGTCGTGTCTTGGGGCGTGAGTCTAATCAACAACTTACCGTCCTCAACTTCGCCTGCTGGCGTGCCATCGGGATACCTAGCATCTACTTTTCCGCCGGGTTTTGTGAGGATGACATACTCAGTGGGCCTAGTAGATGTGCCGTCCACTGTCCCAGGAAAATAATTAAAGCTATGGGAAGTGCTTGCTATGTCCAAGACTGTAATCCACTCTCCACCATCGTGATATGAAAACCCGCCATCAAACAACTTTACCCCCAGAAGGTCAAACATGTCGAAATATGGGTCAATTGCCTTTTCAGAACCAGCTACCAAATCCTGGGGCTGATAGCCATGGAGAGGAAATACCTCTTTGCTGTTAATCTGAACCTTGCCATCAATGAGATTCCATACCTCACCCTTCTCATTTGCCCCAATTATCTTGCTTGTCGGCGTAGGCTTGAGCACTTGGAATTTTCGACCGTCTCTATCTATCGAGAATCCAGGGGTATAGTACTTATCTATTACAGGAATTGTCCCAATATCATGCCGAAAGCCAATTATCGTCACTCGTTTGTCATCTAAGATCGCTTCAGTAACTTCCTCTGCGAATCGCTCACTAGCCGGAGGTTTTTCAAGGTTAATGATATGCATCGGCACATTGGCTTTCATATTCACTTCCGGCACAATCCAAATATTGTTCTGCGAGCGGCCAACTGGCTCACGCCACCACCAACCGCCATAATTTGAAAAGTCAGCATTCGGCTCGGAATATATCTCCATGCTGTGCTGATTGAAGTGCGCAGGAAGTCTTAGGTATATCGGTGGTTTGTATTCTACTATTTGCTCGGAGCTTGCCAGGATACGACCAAAGGTCGCCAACCACTCAAGCTGCCTTGGATCGCGTGAGATTGCATCGCTCCACGGTTCACTTACCCCACGCCCGCCAATCATATAGTATTGAAATATACCCTTCGCGCCACCAGATAAAAGAGCATTAAAGTTGGCATACATTGTTCCAAGTCGGTTTGTATAACCAATCCCCTTATTGCGCGACGGCGAAGCATCTTGGTGGTTGCCTTCTCCGGTTTCGGTGACTACCAACCAAGTGGTTTTCGTCGCTTGTTCAAGCTCACCGTATGCATGAATGCCCATAAAGAGTAGCATTGGCTCCCCCGTACCGTATGATTCCATCCCCAAGCCATCATGTCCGCCAGCAGAACCAGTGTCATTTATATGCCACCAGTCAACATCGGAGAAGCACTTGTAAATAACAGGGACATCGGCGAATTGAGCAATGTCGTCTGCAATGCGATTGCAAAATTCAAGGAGCGCCCTGCCGTGATATTCGCGTATGTCATAGTTGAACTGACTCTTTGACGTATCAAGCGCATAGAGCTCGCCATTTTTACGATCGTAGACCCAGTCCCAAAGAACTCCCGAAGGCTGCGAAATACGTCTCATCGAGACAACGCTTGCAGCAGAAGCGAAATCGGGGAATGCACCTTCTTTTGGCCTCCATGCGGCGTTCAGCTTCTCAATAGTTCCATACCGATGACTCAACCATCTCTCAAAGCCTTCGCGATAATCGTCTGTGTCAGGAATTATCCCATGGCGGGTGTTCATTTCATTCCAGAAAGGATCAACGATAAAACGAAAGCCTTTTCCTAGTTTCACTTTGCTATAATGAGCGAGAACCTTATCACGGTATTTTTCATATATACCGCCCCAGTAGTACATAATGAAGCCGTGGTCAATCTTGTTCGGCAAGAAGTGAACTCGATATCTTCCAGGTGTGGGCACCTTGACATCGGCTTCCATAAACTTATTCTCTCTCACCGACGCCTCACCGTAGTGCACCATGTCGCCAGTCGCTACGTCCTCGACCATAAAGAATGCACTTTTCACATCCTTATTTTCGAAACAAACCCTCCCGCTGTCAGAAACTTCAACAACTGGTCCACCCCCTGGATATTGGTAACCGTAGCCTTTAGACTCTAGCGCCTGGAACTCAATTCCATAGCGAAAGCCGTGATCATCGAGATAATCAATCGTTTTCTGGAAGTATGCATAGTCGTCGTCGCTGTAATCCTTCCAAAGATACGGTTGATTTACGCCAAGGTGGAGATATATGTCTTTAACCCCGTATTTCTCGAGCAAATCAAGTTGAGCCTTAACAAGATTCCAATCACGGTCATAGACAAACATTCCGCCGACCGGAAGCCAAGGTACGCCATCCCAGATTAGCGCATGTGCATCATTAATGTGCCAGCGATGTGGAACACCCTCCTTATCAACGAACGTTCCACGGGTAATTATTTTTCTTAAAACCTTTGATGGCGTTCCAGTAATGCGGATTTGCCCTTGCCATATCATCCGCTCACCAAATACACCAGCTTCGACTGAGTAATCACCCGAGGGTATGTCTTTAGGAACGGATATAAAATGTAATCTGCGTGCAGGACCCACATAAGAAATATAAGTCTTCTCATTTTGGCTAAAATACAGAAAAACCTTCGCATCTTTAGGCAGCGGTTCTGAAACCTTGAAATTAAACATAGCCCTAAGTGTCGAGCCAAGCACCGCTAGCTTTGGCACTTGAACAGCAACCGAGACTAACCTTGCTGGCTTCTGCGGATACTCTGGCGGCTGGTAAGCCACCACAGATTTGGAAAAGAAGATTCCGATTGCAAGAAAAACAATTTTCATCTTACAGACGTATTATTCACAAGAGATGAGGCTTCCTTCGAATACTCGTCGCAGAATTGTTGAACGACTTGGCCATGAAGGATGTTTTATTCCATTTCTCGAAAAGGTGAGCGAGCCTCAAAAGTAATACAAGCACACTATCCGTAAATCCATTAGGAGGGTTTCCTAACAATGAGGTATCTTATAGTTCCCTTTTTCTTATTTATAGTATCGCCATTGTCTGCCGAAAAATCATACACGGATTATCCACAACTTCGGAACTTTTTCCCATTTGGAATATATGTCGCGGCAGAAAGGATAGGGGAATGGGACAAACCTGACTCGCCCACGCACATGGGGCGGCCAATGATCGAACCCTACCGGCGTGACCTCCTCGATATGGCACGCCACTATATCAACCTTGTCGCTATCGAAAACACTTCCATGATTCCGGTACCCATCCTAAAGCAAATGCTCGCTGAAGGGGAACATGTCGGCATATTCACCTGGGCAAGCGAAAATGGTCTACCAAATGAATCCGAGGCGGAAGCATATGCCCAGCGGCGAATTAGCCAATTCAAAGATGAAAAGGGACTCCTCGTATGGTCACCCTGGGATGAGCCATATCCCGAAAGTATGGACAAATGGCTCAAGTGGAAAAAGGCGTTCGAGGATGCTGATCCAAACCATCCAGTGATTGCCGTTACCTGCGGCGGGCCAAAAGGATTTGAAAACTATGATGTTATTCAAGCCTCCGACTATTATCCGGTTTATGTCGAAAACCCCGACCCATGGTCTGTGCGAGATTTCGTCAGGAGGTACATAGATGCTACAACAAAACCAAACTGGTTTGTCATCCAAGCATTCCAAGGCGAGGGAAGGCGCCTTCCAACGGTAGCTGAGAATCGGATGATGACATATATGGCCATCGGCGAGGGCGTAAAGGGAATCCTCTACTTCATTTATGACCATCTGGTTACCCACTACAACCACCCTGTGACACCGCAATGGGAAGACATCGGCAAGCTAGGGCGAATTCTTCGAGCAATCGGGCCAGAATTGCTTGACACTAGAATTGACCGTGAAAGTAGGCTGGTGGAAATGATTCCTGAGCCGAACACCGATTCGCGCCGTCCCAAGGATTGGCCAAGTGCCATATGCTCCGCCCTAAAATCACCGGCCGGACATGCGTTTATTGTTGTCTACAATACCAGCACCGAATCCCCTGTTCGCGTGCATCTTAAGGCGTCAAGCGGGCGGTTATTCGATTTGGTTTCGCTCGTAGAAACAAATATATCTTCTGCCGGCAGACAAACCCTAGACCTACAACTTAATCCAGGTGATGGGCGCATCCTTCTCCTTGCAAACGATAAGAATTATTTGCGCATTGCTGAAAAGATTCGCACAAACCTTTACTTTGCTGAGAGGAAGCTGGTTATGCTTGAACGCGAGCCAGCTGAGAAATGGAATGTTAAACTCGAGAAGGTAAACATGCTACTTGAAAGAGCAAAGAAAGCCGTGTTGATAAATGATCCCAAAAAGGGTTTATCGCTTGTGCTCCAAGCCCGCATAGCTCTAGAAGATGCGAAAAAAGGCAATGCCGACTTCTCTACCGCTCGAAAGGTACTTGATAAAGTATATCAGCGCCTTTGGGATCTCAACCAAGCGCTCAAAGAGTTTAGAGAAAAGCATCCTGACCGCTGGGAAGACAAAATAAAGTGGCCCTTGGATGGCGCTATATCTCGATTCCTTGAACTTGAACATCTATTTTCTCTCGGCGATCGAACGGTAGCAAGGCGTGCAGAACTACTATTAAGTGAAGTGGAAAATTCCGTTGGGGAGATCTCGAAGCAGAACTAAGCTTTAGTCTAATGCAGAGGATTTGATTTTTATATCTCCCCCAAATAGACTGGTAGCATCTTTATTCGCACGAGCCAACTTTCCACCCAAAGACTTTTTTCCAATTGCTAATAACTTGATATTATGCCTTTTTGACCATTCTGTGGTATACTTATCTCCGTGATTGCGAGCATAACTCTTAATCCAGCATTGGATAAGACAGTTTATGTTGACCAGCTGCTCCCTCATGATGCAAACCGAATCCGCAAAATCGAGGTTGATGCAGGTGGAAAGGGAATCAATGCATCAAGGGTGCTAAACGAACTGGGTAGTCCAACACTCGCCCTCGGCTTTGTGGGAGGTAAAACTGGGAGCTACATTGAGCACGTACTTGCAATTGAAGGCGTTAAAACGGACTTTGTGCGAACTGCCGCTGAGACGCGCACAAACATATGCATACAAGAATTTTCTGGTGCTCCACCCACTGTGCTGAATGAGCCAGGGCCGAATGTCACCAAAGATGAAATCGAGCAGCTTGTCACCAAAGTGTACGAATATGCTCCTAAGTCTTGTATGATGATTTTTGGCGGAAGCCTAGCGGCGAGCGTACCGGAAGACATCTACCGTACACTTGTCGCTGGCATCAGTAAATTTGGGACAAAGGCAATTCTTGACAGTGACGGCCGCCCAATGCTGCTGGGCCTGGAGGCGCAGCCCTTCATGATAAAACCAAACCGTGACGAGGTAAAGCGCCTCCTCGGCGTTGAAATAAGAAACTTCAAGGATGCCCTCCCCGCAATCGCTCAGTTTGCTGAAAAAGGAATCGAGATTGTGGTAATTTCAATGGGAGCGGAGGGAGCAGTAGCAGGTTCGGCCGATGGTGTTTGGAGCGCTATCCCGCCAAAAGTTAAACCAGTAAGCACGATCGGCTCGGGTGACTCAATGGTTGCAGGAATTGCACACATTCTTTCTCAAGGCGGGCCTTTAGACGAAGCTCTACGATGGGGCACAGCTGCTGGCGCTGCAATTGCAATGACAGATGGAACCGAAATATGCAAACGCCACCAGGTACTTTCGCTCCTGGATGGTGTGATCATCGAACGTCTGCGGTAGGACGGTAGGTTGGCAGTGGACATACATGAGTTCAAGCGTCTATTATCCAAAGAATTTGGCAAGAAGCTGGAGCACGCAACACCCAGCAACGTTCGCGACTTTCTGGATAGAATGCAGCTAAATGTTCTCGGCCCAAAGATGAAGGGGCCCGTTGTACTTCAAGAGAGCGCATCGTCCTATGAGGAGATAATTAAGGATTTCTTCGCGCGAGTACTAGATCTACCACGCGATGAGGCTCTCATCTTGCTATGGCTACTTGCTTTCGACCTTTCCTTCTCAGCCATTGAGCTACAACAAGCCGAAACATTTCGCTCACTTTTTGCTGAATACGAGGAGTAGTCTATACCCCTTGAATTGAACAAATCAGCTGTCAGCACGTCTATTTTTATGACGTGCAGATCGCGCTGAGGGTAAGGTGGTCTGTTTGCTGAATGCAGACACCGTCTTAGCGTCGACTCATCAGAACGACGATTGCGAAGCCTTCGACGAGATTGTCGCGCGCTACAAAGACGGGATTTTCAACTATATTTGGCGCATGGTTTCAAATCGCGATGACGCCGAAGACCTCGCTCAAGAAGTCTTTGTTCGAGCGTTTGCGTCCATGAAATCATTTCGGCGTGAGTCAAACGTCCGAACGTGGCTATACAGAATAGCCACGAACCTTTGCATAGACAAATATCGGCGGTCGAGCATTGAAAAGCAATTAATCACGCCGCTTATGCAAAGCGCCGACTGCAACGAAGATGCAAAGCCATTAGATGTGCCTGATACAACATATGACCCGGAGCGAACATATGACCGCACAGAACTTCAGGCTGAGGTACAGCGGGCGCTTTCGAAACTGCCGGATAAACTCCGGAGCGTAATAATTCTTTACGATATAGAAGGAATGTCTTATGAAGAAATAGCAGAGACGGTCTCTTGTCCGATTGGAACCGTAAAGTCACGCATTTTTAATGCGCGTGCACAATTGAGAAAACTGCTCAAACCTTATATCGAGGGTTGACGATGAACTGCAGACGAATAAGGAAAAACATTATAGATTACATGAGCGGCACGCTCAGCAAGGAAAAAACGGAGCGCATCAAAGAACATTTGCTATCATGCGCTGAATGCTCCCAACTAATCGCTGAGCTCGAAGCAACTTCTCATCTTGTGCGCTCGCTTGACAGAGCTAAAGCACCAGCAGGGTTCGAAAGTCGCCTTCAAACCCGTATAGCCTTCCAGCAATCTGTTAAGACCAATCGGAACCCAATCCGCAGGTTTGCTCGAGATTTTGCCCGAGCATTCATAGGTATGCGCCGGCTATCGTTGAGACCCGTAATTGCCGGAATATTATTTTGCATCATGCTCGGAGTATCCATTTTAATGATAATTAATAATAACGTGGCTCAAGCAACGGACCAAGCATTTATCAGCGTTTGTCAAGAACAACATATCTCGTTTGCCGCAGCCAATCCACTTGCGGATGATTCCGCGGTGCTCCTAAAAGATCGAGCTAGTGATCTTGCAAATGAATTGTAGCACGGACTGTCTAGACATGCGAATCGTGAAAGCAACAATTGTATACACCATCTTCAGCCTGATTCTCGGGTTGTGTCAACGCGCCGAGGCCATTGATGGCGCAACAATTCTCAAGAAAATGCTCATCTCCGAGGGGAACGTTTCCTTTACAGCACACCAGGTGACCACCCTCGCAAAGGGACCTTTTCTCACCTCTGAGCAAGAAGTTTACCGAGATGGGTTTAAAGGAATGCGGACTGAGTACACTTATCCCAACCAGTTGGCTGGTGAGATCATGATTGACGACGGAAAAGTTCTTATTCGGTTCATACCCAGGAATAAAACAGCAAAGACGCAACCTTCAAGGCTCAACTTTCTTAAGCTAAGAACAATAGAAGCTAACCGCGCACTTGAACGCGGCCAAATCCAAGTAGAATTGGTTAGAAGGGACAAAATCGCAGGAAGAAATGCCTACGTTCTAGAGGTAAAGCCGCGTGCGAAACGCGCGGGCCCTACTCGCAAGTTCTGGGTAGATACCGAGAAATGGGTCAAATTAAAGACGGAAGACATCGCTCCAGATGGGACCGTAGTATCTACGTCCTATTATACCAGGATAGACTTCACCAGCGTTCCTCCAGAAAAATTCCGCTTTAAACCGCCTCCCGGTGTTCGTGTCGAGCGAGGCCCGGAACGCATGCAGATTATGTCTATAGAAAAAGCCCAGCGCATTGTAGACTTCCAAATTCGCGAGCCAAAATATTTACCAAAGGGATTCAAGTTGCTAGGTGCAACTGTCGTTCCTTTCCGGCATGGGAAAGTAGTTGGCCTTAGATACTCCGATGGTGTAAGTTCTTTCTCTTTATTCCAAGCACCAAGGCGGATGCTAGACCCTCGGTTCCCAAAGCAACTCCAGAAGGACCCCCTCCGCGCCGGGCGTGGGGTATATGCGTGGAAGCTTGGTGAACTTAATTTCACTTTAATAGGCTCAATTCCAGCTGATGAAATAAGACGAATCGCAGATTCGATAAAATAGAATTTCGACGGGAAGAATTACAATATCTAGTCTGGGCAATACCACTCAATAACGCAATTGGAATAGCGCAAGCTTCAACCCCTTACAAAAAAGTATTCATACCGTCCAGTAGGTTCCTCCCACGTCACTTCTACATCGGTGACATGAGCCCTCCCAGGCCCTTGCCTTAAGAAAGAAAGGAATGTCTCAAGAGCCGAATCTTCCCCTTCAGCTACTACCTCGACAGCCCCGTCTGATGTGTTGCGCACATAGCCTTTAATCCCCAAGTCATTCGCAACTTGGCGAGCGAAAAATCGGAAACCAACCCCCTGCACTCGCCCACGAATAATCGCCCTGAACCGCCTGGTCATCGTTTATCTCCCAGTCAAATACTCCTTAACAACAGTCATTGGCCATATTTAGGCTATAGCAAGCGAATTCCTGCATTAGAAGTTACGCATTGAAAGGTTTTATCGCTTAGAACTTTGGGTATTTAACTTCTCGACATTATTTTTTCCAATATTATCGGCCGTAAAAACCGGCATATGGCTTGCAGAAACTGGTATATTTGCTAGTTGACTCTACCTATTGCAAGCGATAGACTGGTATAAATGAATACTCATGTCGGTTTCTGGTGGGCAATATTGGAAGCTAGTACCTATGGGTAGGCGCCATGAAAAAACAGTCAATTACCTATTGTCAGCTTGCTAGCTATATGATAAACTACTATAGAGAGCTGACTAAATCATGAGCGCCTGAAAGGAGCAGATATGAGACTCACAATAAAAGTTTTATGGCTTCTCATGCTTTTTTTGTTAATCCCCAGTCTAAGCACTGCCCAATATAAAATAGACTGGTTCTCAATTAACTCAGGTGGCGGGCCAACTGAAGCCGCCGGTTCATATAATATGAACGGCACAGTAGGCCAGGCTGAAGTCGGAGTAGTTGCCACGCCCGCCTATTCTCCAGAACCTCATATTCATTATATAGGATTTTGGTCCGGAGACATTGCCCAACCCCAGCAGGTAGATTCGCCAGCCGAGGTCAAGCTCGAGCGTGATGTCGCTTACGTAGCTATTGCGGGAGTATACGCAACAACGAACTACTCAACGGACTTCAGCGACAAAATTTATATAGAAGCAGGTGACCGCTCGTCGGGCATCCAATTTTATCACGGGCCATTGCAAATTCCTTCGGTTGCTGAAGGGGATAAAGTCAGTGTAATCGGCACCCTAGCCACCAAAAACGGTGAGAGAGCAATTATTGGCTCAACGGTTATGCTCCTAGCTCCAGACACGCCACCGATTTCTCTTTTGAAGCCGCTTGGGATGCAAGCACTCGCAGTAGGCGGAAGCGACTTCCAATATAACCCTGAGACAGGAGAAGGACAGCTCGGCGTGAGCCAAAACGGCCTGAATAACATCGGCTTGCTTGTAACAGTATGGGGAGCAGTGAAAGGGACCGTAATGGAGTCTGACGGAAATACATATTTGCTTCTCGACGATGGGTCGAAGCCTAATGCCCCACTGAGGATTGACAAATCTAAAATCGGTAGCTATTCTGACAATAGCATAATCCAAGTTACCGGAATAAGCTCTGTTGGGTATATCGACTCACAATTAGTTCCAATTGTCAGACCTAGAAGACCAGCGGACGTCATACAGATTTGGCCGCAGCCGTAAATCGCCGTATATCCAGGTTTTCGAAATATAAAAACATACGAAATTAAGTTTGTAAGAAAATAATCAGAAGAGGTGAGAAAATGAAAAGGTTTATATTCATAATGGTGCTAATTGCACTAGTCACCCAACTGGTAATGACGATTGCACTAGCAGAGGTAACAAATGTCACCTCCCCACCATTATCCAGAAAGTGGAACCTCATTAGTTTGCCTGCAATCCCAAAAAACCCAAATCCTGAGGTTGTTTTCGCAGGTTTCCCGGTAGGAAGTGGTATTCTCTGGAGATATAGCGCGCCGGACTCAAATTTCTACTGCTACGACCCTTGGGACCCCGAGCCGTTTGGTGGTGCGTTAATCACCGAAGGCTACTGGCTATGGTGTGAAAATGGTGGGCTGACCATATCCTATGAAGCCGTGACCGAAAACTACAATACCGACATGTGGATTAGCCTTCCTGGAAAGCCAACTGATACTATCGGAGGCGGTTGGACGCTTATAGGAACGCCCTACAACTTTAATTACCCCTGGGAAAACGTAAAGGTAACAGACGGTACGCAGACATTAACTGTAGAACAAGCATGCAATTTGGCAGATCCCTGGTTAGCGAAAACACATTGGTGGTTTGATGCTACAGCACAATCACTAATGACCCTGAGCTATCCAGACCAATGGCCTGATTCAACAGAATTGCTACCCTGGCATGGATATTGGATACAATCTCTTAAGGACAACCTCGCCTTGATTCTAGAGGTGCCATCTTAGTTAAAGGATTCTCGACACTCAACAAACATAAGAAAAAGCGATTAGCCAAAAGCTAATCGCTTTTTTATTCCAAAATAAAACCCCATAATTTTAATCGTGCTGCCAACAATTAGTTTAAAATTAAACGTTCCTATGTTCACAGATTCTCTGAGCACGTTTACTAATATATTTAACCAGCTTTCGTTGAAATTTCGTAATTTCACTCAAACACAAAGGCCATGAATCTAGCTGACATCTTTTTACTTTCCCTGCAATCCTGCGCAAACACACCCCCATTGAAGCAAATCGATTCCATCTTAATCAAAAGCAGGCCAACCACAGACTTTGTCAAATGTGTACGAATCTTATATAATACAGAATGGTGTCCTAGAATGCGGCGCCCCTATCCAGAAAAACTTTGGGGAGGAGTTCAAAGATATGGGAACTGAAATATCAATTTTGCAGAAAGCGCGAGCAGCCTATCAACCCAAGCTGCCAAAGGCATTGCGCGAAGGAAGAATCAAGGTTGAACTCGGACCGCCTTCCGAACCTGCAACAGACAAAGTAGAGATACAGGCATTATTCCCAAACACCTACGGCCAGCCGATTGCAACATTGGCTGAAGGCGATGGGAATCTTAGCACAGCTCCTATGAAAGTTGGAGTTGTCCTTTCTGGCGGCCAGGCTCCTGGCGGTCATAATGTCATCGCAGGTTTGTTCGATGCACTAAAGGCAGCAAACCCTGAAAGCAAGCTCTATGGCTTCCTCAAAGGGCCGGGAGGGGTGATAAAGTGTAAATACAAAGAACTTACAGCTGATGTAATAGACAAGTACCGCAACACTGGCGGTTTTGACATGATCATGAGCGGCAGAGACAAGATAGAAAAGATTGAGGAACTGGAAGCATGCGAAAAAAATTTCAAGGATCTCGGCCTTGATGGGCTAGTAATCATTGGCGGCGACGATTCGAATACAAACGCCGCCGTGCTCGCAGAGCACCTCAAAGCCAAGGGTTCTAAGACTAAGATAATTGGAGTGCCAAAAACCATCGATGGCGATATGAAAAATGAACATATCGAGGCTTCCTTTGGATTCGACACTGCCGCAAAGTTATACTCCGAACTTATCGGCAATATTGCTCGCGACGCAACCTCTGCAGTCAAATACTGGCATTTCATACGCTTAATGGGACGTGCGGCGAGCCACGTAACACTCGAGTGCGCGCTTCAAGTACATCCGAACATTGCACTGATTTCCGAAGAGGTCCAAGCCAAAGGCACAAATTTAGAAGAGATAGTTGACTATATCACCGATGTGATAGTCAAGCGTTCGCAGGCTGGAAAAAACTACGGTGTGCTACTCGTCCCAGAGGGGCTTGTAGAGTTTATCGCAGACATAAAAACCATGATAGATGAGTTGAGTGCAATTCTCGGCAAAGACGAGGAATATATCAAGAGCCTTCCAGACCATTCCGAGCGTGTACAGTATTTGAGTAGCTTGCTGAGCGAACACAGCGGAAAAGTATACAATTCACTACCGGTGGACATCCAGGAAGTCCTTCTCAAAAGAGACAGCCATGGGAACGTCCCGCTCTCACAAGTTGAAACCGAAAGGTTGCTGATTGACCTGGTTTCCGACAAAATACGCTTCCTGCAAGCGCATGATGGCAAAGACTTCGTGAAGTTCAGTCCGCTATCACATTTCTTTGGGTATGAAGGCCGATGCGCGGCACCGACTAACTTTGATGCAGATTATGCATATTCGCTTGGCTACGCAGCGGCACAGTTAATACGAGCTGGGCTGAGCGGATACACCGTAATGGTGAAAAACCTAACACGCCCAGCAGATGAATGGGTAGCAGGTGGTATCCCAATTACAATGATGCTTAATATGGAGGTTCGCAAAGGAAAACGCGTCCCTGTTATCCGAAAAGCGTTAGTAGACCTCGACGGCGCACCGTTCAAGGAGTTTGCAGCTAATCGAGAAAAATGGGCGCTAAATGACGAATATATTTACCCAGGTCCAATTCAGTATTTTGGACCGCCTGAAATTTGCGACGCACCAACAATAACGCTTACATTAGAAAGGCGTTAATAGAAGGGGCATTAAAAGAATCGGAGCGGTCATATTTTATGCTGCTTTAGATGACGGTGTTGATGTCATCCACTGGAATGCATTATAGAAATACGATTGCAGCTGAAGTGACTGTTCTCCCATCTAGCGACTTTACTATTATGGCACGTCTGTGGTAAGATAATGCTAGGTCCCCCTTGACAGAATATTCTTACTTTGGGGACCGAGTGTGTAATCGTTTCCATACCGGCAATGGTCGGCAAATACTAACTAAATACTTTAGAGAGGTCAGTATGTGTGGAATTGTTGGATTTATTGGAAGCAGGAACTGCGTATCATCCCTGCTTGACCAACTTTCAAAGCTAGAGTACAGAGGCTATGACTCGGCAGGCATTGCAGTTGTGGCAGACCATTCTTTGAAAGTCGTCAAGACTGTCGGAAAGATCAAAGATCTCCGAAAAATTATTGGCGACCTAAGCGGGAATTTAGGAATCTGCCACACTCGATGGGCAACCCATGGTGCACCATCAACCCCAAACTCACATCCCCATACAAGCTGCGGAGGCGACATTGCAGTGGTCCACAACGGCATCGTAGAGAACTACCTTGAATTGCGAGAAAAGCTCACAAAAGAGGGACATGTCTTCAAATCTGAGACTGATACAGAAACAATCGCCCACCTAGTCGAAAAGTATTACAAGGGCGATCTCCTCGAAGCCGTTCGAGAGGCCGTAAAAGAGATAGAAGGATCATACGCAATAGGCGTCATTCACAAAGACCATCCTGACATCTTGGTAGCAGCTCGGAAAGATAGTCCACTAATCGTCGGCATAGGGAAAGGTGAAAACTACATTGCCTCAGATATCCCAGCGCTTCTTGGCCATACCCGTGAATTCATGGTACTAGAAGACGGCGACCTAGCCCTCCTAACGAAAGATAATATCACACTTACTTCTGTTTCAGGAGCTCCGGTCAAGCGCGAGGTATTGCAGATTACGTGGGACGCCAACGCCGCGGAAAAAGGTGGCTACGAGCACTTCATGATAAAGGAGATACATGAGCAACCAGCGGTCATCAAAGAGGCTCTGCGAGGCAGACTAACCGCTGACGACACCGTGAGTCTTGAAGAAACAAAACTCACGCCCGAACAACTTAAGAGGTTCAATCGCATTTACATTGTTGCATGCGGGACTGCGTACTATGCCGGTTGTGTGGGAAAATATTTCTTCGAGAAAGTACTTGGCGTGCCAGTTGAAGTTGATTTGGCATCCGAATTCCGATATCGTGGCCCAATACTAGACGATAAAAGCTTGGTAATCGCTATAAGCCAATCGGGTGAGACCGCGGACACGCTAGCTGCAGTTCGTCTAGCGAAGAAGTTCGGCTCTACAACTGTGGCAGTTGTAAACGTAATCGGAAGCTCGTTATACAGAGAATGCGACAGCATTCTTTATACTCGTGCAGGGCCTGAAATCTGCGTTGCATCAACAAAAGCATACATCACTCAGATAATCGGCCTCTACCTGATGGGTATCTACCTTGCCCGCGCAAGAGGCACAATGTCTCTTGAACAAGAAAAGGAATACGTCAAAGAGCTGCGAAAGCTCCCTGAAGTAGCTGAGAGAGCAATGCAGACCGAAGACCAGATAAAGGAAATTGCAAAGGCACTGGCTCCCCAGGAACACGCATACTTCCTTGGTCGTGGCTTGGACTACGCAGTCGGTTTGGAAGGTGCGCTCAAACTTAAAGAAATTTCCTATATTCATGCCGAGGCATACGCCGCTGGCGAGATGAAACATGGCCCACTTGCATTAATTACAAAAGGCACTTGGGTAATCGTTCCGGTAACCCAAGAGCATGTGCGTGAGAAAACAATCTCGAACATCAAGGAAATGCAAGCTAGGGGAGCAACCATACTGGCGCTTCTCAAGGAAGGTGATCCCGACCTGAGCCATGTTGTTGACTATGTGGTCTGGGTGCCAAAGGTACACGACCTATTCATGCCTGTGCCAACTATGATTCCACTTCAGTTGCTTGCATACTGGACATCCCAAATATTAAATCGCGAGATTGACCAGCCTAGGAACCTGGCAAAGAGCGTGACAGTAGAATAAAACACAAGCTCGTATAAAGCCATAGTCGGCACGATTTGCTGACTATCAAAGACGGATTGTTGCACTAAAAGGGAGATTAGGTGCGAGAAAAGTAGTGTTTCTCCGACTACATTAGTTCACCTACTCTCCCTTTATTACAATATCATGAGCACTGTTCTTATTTACAATCCAACTGCTGGCCGAAGCCATCCGAGGCTGTTTAGAAGGGGATTAGAGCAAGTCATTTGTGAACACGGCTTAGACTGCGAAATCAAGTCAACAGCCAAGCCAGGTGATGCGACGATTTTTGCGCATCAGGCGGCAGAAAAAGGCGCAAAGCTAATAATTGCGGCTGGTGGGGACGGAACAATTAACGAAGTTGTCACTGGAATGGCCGGTTCAGGCGCTACTCTGGGTATTCTACCTCTTGGCACTGTCAATGTTCTTGCCCGCGAGCTTGGAATTCCACTAAAAATCAACAAAGCCATTAAAACTATCCTTCAAGGGCATGTCAAGAACATAGATATTGGCATCGCAAACAGCAGATGCTTTGTGCTGATGGCAGGTTTCGGATTCGATGCCGAAGTAGTCGCAAACATCGTTCAGCCGCTTAAAGACCTCATAGGCGCTACAGCATATGTGCTTAAAGGTCTCGAAACCCTTGCAAGGTACAAGGCAACGAAATTCACCCTTGAAATGCCAGATAACCGCTATTCGGGCTTGGCATACGTCGTGGTGGTTGCAAACTCCCCGACTTACACATACAAGTTGAAAATTGCACCATATGGGTCGCATGACGACGGTCTCCTAGATGTCCTTGTTTTCGAGCAACCAGTAACGTTCAAATTGGGGTTTTTGCGCCAAATTTTTGAACTATTCATGCAAAGGCATGTTTATAACAAAAACATCCGATACTTTAAGACAACAAGCGTGATTGTGCGCTCAGAACCTGACACAATGGTTCAACTCGATGGCGATTATTTCGGCAAAACCCCAGTAGCAGTCTCCATCTCTCCACACGCCCTTCCTGTCCTTGTTCCCTAGTATTTTCGGCAAATCCCCTATTTAACACTGCTAAAAGATAAGGCAGGGATTTCTCCCTGCCTTGAAGCGTTCCTTTATTGCGGATGGATTTTAACCTGCCTACATGTTGTCTTTAGTACTCGATGCTAAACTGGACGAAGTCCGTTGAGCTCGAGTGAGAAGTGCTCTTGATAGTAGTATACTGCCGCAGCCTGACCTCACCTGAAGCTGAGATATAACTCGCCGGGGAAGTTGTGCTCCAAGTTATGGTGACATCACTATTGCCCACCGTTCTGCTATCTATCTCCACCCATGACGAGGTGGACCAATTGTAAAGGTACAGCTTTTGATTCAAAGAGGTGGAGAGCTTACCATCAAATGTGATGCTAAGCTTCGTCACGCTACCGGGTGCCTCCGCTATTGAGACACTGCTGTACCAATCAATAATCTGGCTTTGACCTTGCTTTGCAGAGTTGATCACCAGATATGAGGAATCATTCGAGGCTAAGTTGCTTACAGAACCCGAGGCCACACTGCCTTTTGTAAGCGTGATTGACGTGGGCGCATAGTTCTTGGTCTGGACGCCAGGTGTAGTTGCATAGGCTGGAGCACTTTGAGCCGATTCGTTGCCCGCTGCATCATAAGCGCTAACCGTATAGGTATAGCTGGTGTTCGGCGAGCAAGTGGTATCTGAATAGCTGGTTGCGGTCGAGATACCAATCTGAGCACCATTTCGGTAGATTTTATAGCCAGCAACTCCTATATTGTCCGTGGACGCAGTCCACGAGAGATCAACACGGGTCTTGGACACCGGCGTGGCAGTCAGGTTTGTCGGCACACTCGGTGGTTGGGAATCTATATCACCGACTTTCAAGAACCTCGCCGCGTCAGCCATGACCACCAGACTGGCTTCGCCTGTAGCATTGCCAAGCCTCAGGTAGCCGCCAGTTCCAGTAGCAAACGGTTTGGAGCTGACCAAAATGTTCCAACGGCCACCGTTCGTCTGTTGATTAACCTCAACCAGCTGGGAGCCGCCGTTCCAATACACAGCGTATGGTGCCTTTGTGGAACGGTTGGTTCCCTGCGGATACCAGCAGTAGACATCATAGTAACCAGCCAATTGAATGTTTGGCCTCCAAGTAGCTGTGCCTGTCTCGGTTGTCTGCGTGCCTATATAACGGTAATCCGACCCATATTTATCCACAGACATTGTGCCAGTAGACCATGTCCCAGTGAACGTAGCGTCAGGATTGTCAATAATGAAATCGGTAGTCGCGGGCGTAGTCACGACTGCTGGAGCGCTTTTCCCAGACTCGTTCAGGGCACCATCGTAAGCCGTTACTTCGTAGGTATAGGTTGTATTCGATGAGCATGTTGTATCGGAGTAACTAGTGGTTGTGCTCACGCCGATTTGTGAGTTATTCCTATAGATTTTGTAGCCAACAACGCCTACATTATCGGTCGAGGCGCTCCATGTAAGGTTTACCTGAGTGGGTGAAACTGGCGTAGCGGCAAGGTTCTGCGGCACACTCGGCGGCTGGGTGTCTGGTTCACCACCCACCTGGATTGACTTTTGAACAGTTGCACCAAACCATGTTACGCCATCGCGAACCATCCGCCAATCGGTGATGTAGTTACCAGGTGTAGTTGGTGCCGTCAAAGTGAACGTCCAAGTATATGTATCGCCCGGGTTCACCTCTCCTGATTATAGTATGGCGGGTTTGGGTTGTAAATGGGTCGGAATCATCAACCGCACCAAGCCTGAATGCCTTTGCCTCCGACCAAACTACTCCCCTATTGCGTAGCGTAATACTGACTTGTCTGACTTCTCCGGGCGCCATTTGGGAGGGTATAGTGTCGCTCACATATTCCGACGAATAGAAACCCCAGGTAGGAGTTGTTCCGAAATACTGACAGATGCCTTTGTAGATTCCCCACATAGCGCCTGAAGTCCAGAACGAATCCCTCAGCCTAATGGCATCGAGGTCGCAAGTGTCATGGAAGGCTAACTCAATGAGAATCGCCGCCCTATCTGGGATTCGGATTTCGCCATATGCTCCGTTCGAGTCAGCCTTTCCTCGGTCTACCCATCCCGAGTCACCGATTTCATTGCGGATTGTGGATATTAGACTATCGTGAACCGCATTAGCAAGATTTTGGCTGACATTACACCAAGCAGCATGCTCAGCGGAGCAATCGTAATAGGTAATCGTGCCTGTCGGGCACGTTGTGCCATAGCAGTCACCTTGATAGCCATTTGTGGAGGGAAATGTAAATGTTTGTGTTGTCGTAGTCTGAGGCAAGTGGTCTCGCACGTATATCGTCACTTGATTCGCTGGCACCAGTTCCTAACGTGCAGTCGCCAGTATAGCTAGCATATACACTACACGGATATCCTACATGCTGGAGCCAGTAGGATGCACCCATTTTCCACCAATCCTGATTGGAAAGCGGACAAGTACCATAGTTCTTGTCTGTACAACGGACCATCTTGACAAGCATGCCGTCGGCTTCAAGGTAAGACTTTAGATATATCGAGTAAGTAAGGTTATGGAAGTCCTCCTGGTCAAGTGGCGCACAGTAGACGGGACGGGCTGTATACCAACCACTGCCATTCCAGTATATACCATGGCCTGGTGAGAGCGTTATGCTCCGTCCGCTTAGAGATTGAATGCCAACTTCGCCGGTGGGCTCAGTTGCTCCAGCAGGCTCGATTTCGGGCGCAGGCGGCAGGAAGTTCGACATAAGTTCTCCATTGACTGTGAGCCTTATGCTTTTTCTTGGGATGAACTGCTCCACTGTTGCCTTCGTTTGCTTGAAGATTGCCTCTAACCTAGCTTCGTCAAGCCCCGCTAGCACCTCTTCGGAGAAGTCCACTACTACCGTGTCCCCCTCAATATTCATGCCTTTGATTTTCGTGCCCCTTGGGATCGCTGAACCTAGCCCGCCAGCACCGTATACCATCTCAGGCCCTGCAGCAAGTGCGCTTAGGGCGGAGATTGGATCCGCTATTGCAGGGTCATTGATGCCGACCATTGAGCCGTCCTGGCTCAAGAAATACACCGTGCCTGACTGGCACGCTCCTCCTAAGAGCAAGCTTAGAAAAAGAGTCAGGGGCAAAATAAGGTGGAATGGAAAACGCATGCCTTTCATTGGCATCCCTCCCGAGAGATAAAATTCCGCACGGCAGCATGAAGATCGTTGGTGGCCTCCGGGAGAAATGCTAGCAAGTAATGGCTAGCTAGCGTGGAACGATCATCTGTGAGTGCCGAGCGATACCAAAGCCATTTTAATTTATTATTAAGTGTTTGTCAACTAAATAAACTACCGTAAGATAGATTTGATTCCTACCCTCGATGGAAGTCTTCCCAACCCACGTCAAACTTGATAATACCAAATAAACTGTTTTAGCAACGCAGTTGCTTGCTCCTATTTCATAAGCGTGCTATAATGCCCACCGAAGTCTATTTGAATGCGCACCGAGGCAAGAACATGATTATGCGCTTTGTCAGCGGGATTATTGGCATTCCGCTGATGATTCTCTCGCTTCTCGTATGGAAGGGAACACCCTTCATCTTAGCTATTGGATTGCTTTCGCTGCTAGGGTTGAACGAGTTCTACCGAGGTGTGCGCAGGACCGGCGCCGAACCCCAGGAATGGCTTGGCGTTGGGTGTGTAATACTTTTCCTTTTTGCCGCACGAGAGAGGTTCAATCCACCAGTGATTTTAATGCCGGGCGTTTTGACCTTCTTTATAATTTCCAGCTTGTCCATTGAGCTCTTAAAACGCGACCGGGCCCCGATTCGGAATCTCGGTGTGACATACCTGGGAGTAATCTATGTCGGCTGGCTGTTCTCCTATCTAGTGGCTCTCCAAAGCATCCCAGGAAAAACCCAAATGAAAATCACTGGCTTCGAGGTTCCATGGGGAGCATGGCTTGTACTATTTGTCGTTTTCGCAGCATGGGCGGCGGATACTGGAGCATACTTGATAGGTCGAAAATGGGGTTATCATAAAATGACACCAGTTCTAAGCCCCGGGAAAAGCTGGGAGGGTGCACTTGCTGGCATCACATGGTCCGTCGCTATGTGCGTGGTTATGGGGCTACTCGTCTCGATGCCGTGGGTCCACATTTTGGTGCTTGGCGTTAGCATCGCACTCGTAAGCTTGGTTGGCGACCTGGTAGAATCATCCTTGAAGCGCGAACTTGGACTCAAAGACTTTGGCAGCGTCCTACCGGGCCATGGGGGAATTCTTGACCGCTTTGATGGTCTTTTCTTTGCGGCTCCGTTCTTCTATTACTACGTCACACTTGTTATGAAATTTTAGCACCAATCTAAATCATCCAGGACTTTGGAAAATTTATAAACAACCAAATTGGCTTATAAACAGCTTGAATTTTCCCATTGCACTAAATTAAAAACTACTTTGAGATCTTCAACCGGCTTTTGATGTTGAATTTTGGAGGATAATAAAAATGGCTGCCGGACCAGGACTCGAACCTGGAACATCGTGGTCCAGAGCCACGCGCTCTACCATTGAGCTATCCGGCAGCGCACTTACATGATATCATGCATTGGGTTAGATGTCAACTCCCCGTCTTTAGCGACTTTTCGATTTTTGCCCACGTATCGCGAAGTGTAACTGTGCGGTTGAAAACCAACCTCTCGGGAGTAGAATCCTTGTCTACGCAAAAGTATCCTATGCGCTCAAATTGGTATTTCGTGCCGGGTTTCGAGCCAACAACGCTAGGTTCAACAAAGCAATCGGTCACCACAAGCGAATTTGGATTAAGGTTTGATAAATAACTTTGCCCAGGCTCCACATCATCTGGATCCGGCTTCAGGAATAGATGATCGTAGAGCCTTGCCTCAGCTTGGACAGCATGCCGGGCAGAAACCCAATGCAACGTTGCTTTTACCTTGCGGCCGTCGGGTGCATCTCCGCCGCGAGTAGCTGGGTCATACGTGCAGTGCAGTTCCTTTACTTCGCCATTTTTTTCTTTGACAACCTTTTCACACTTGATGAAATAAGCATTCCGAAGCCTTACCTCACGTCCGGGCGCTAATCGGAAGAATTTTGGCGGCGGCTCTTCACGAAAGTCATCGCGCTCGATATAAAGCTCGCGCGAGAACGGTACTTTGCGAGTTCCAGAGCTAGGGTCTTCCGGGTTGTTGATAACATCTAGCTCCTCAACTTGGTCTTCGGGATAATTAACCAAAACAACCTTGAGCGGATTCATTACCGCCATCCGTCGCTCTGCGCGTTTATTAAGATCATCTCGAATGCAATCCTCCAAAACGGCAATATCAACTACGCTCTCGGTTTTGGCAACCCCAATTCTCCTGCAGAACTCCCGAATTGCTTCGGGTGTATAGCCACGTCTTCGAAGACCGGCCAGCGTTGGCAGCCGAGGGTCATCATATCCATTTACATAGCCGCCGTTTACAAGCTCGATAAACCGCCGCTTGCTCATAACGGTATAAGAGAGATTAAGGCGCGCAAATTCGATTTGTCGCGGATGATAAATCCCCAATTGATCAAGGAACCAATCATAAAGCGGGCGATGATTTTCGTATTCCAGTGAGCATAGGGAATGGGTAATTCCCTCGATTGAGTCTTCGAGGCCATGAGCCCAGTCATACATGGGATAAATGCACCATTTATTTCCCTGGCGGTGGTGGGCTTTGTGCATAATCCGATACATAACTGGGTCGCGCAAGTTCATGTTTGGCGAAGACATGTCAATCTTCGCCCGCAAGGTGCGCGCACCATCAGGAAATTCACCTGCCCGCATACGCTTGAAGAGGTCGAGGTTCTCTTCAACACTACGATTACGATAGGGGCTTTCGATACCAGGCTCCGTTGGAGTACCTCGCGTTCTGCTAAGCTCTTCTGCAGAAAGGTCGCAAACATATGCCTTGCCTTTTTTTATAAGTTCAATTGCCCATTCATACATCTGCTCAAAGTAGTCCGAAGCAAAAAACAAGCGGTCACCCCAATCCACACCTAGCCAGCGAACATCCTCTATAATGGCATCCACAAATTCTTTCTCTTCTGTTGCTGGATTGGTATCATCGAACCTAAGGTTGAAAAGCCCCCCAAACTCCTGCGCAATGCCATAGTTAATCCACACAGCCTTAGCATGGCCGATATGCAAATAGGCATTCGGCTCAGGAGGAAATCGAGTATGAACGTGGTCAAACCGCCCACTACGAAGATCCTCTATTATAGCCTCCCGGATAAAGTCGGTCGGGCTGTCGCTAGATACTTCTCTTTTTCCCTTCATTCCCAGGCAATCTCCCTTTTTTATAACCTGATCGCTTCTTATGATAGCATTCTGGACAGAAAATTGCCAGAACCCGAAAAGTTTCATCTTTTATTTTGCCACCCAGCTTGCAAACTAATTGCGGCTAGAAGGATTGAGAGCGGGATAAGCGAATCTACCAATGTATGCAAATAAAGTCAACCACAAAGGAGCATTAGAAGATGGTCAAGGAAATCAAAGTGCAGGAACTTGATCCCGAGCGCTTCATAAGCGAAAAGGTCAAAGAGATTAGAGATATAGTAGGCGATGGCATGGCAATTAACGCTCTTTCAGGAGGCGTAGATTCGTCAACAGTCACCATGCTAGGACACATTGCCTTAGGCGACCGACTAAAAACAGTTTTCATTGATAACGGCATTATGCGCGAAAACGAACCCAAAAACGTGCAAAGCCTATTTCGCGAACTTGGAGTAAAGGTTGACATAGTCGACGCTCGAAACGAGTTCTTTACAGCCCTCAAAGGAATCACCGATCCAGAAGAAAAGCGTGAAGCGATCACTCAGACCTTTTATAAAAAGGTATTCGGCCGAATTGTGAAGGAAAGCGGGGCAAAATACTTGCTCCAGGGCACGATTCTAACCGATGTTGATGAAACGGTTGCAGGCATCAAACGCCAGCACAACGTTTTCGAGCAACTTGGCATCGACCCACAGTCAGCATTTGGCTATAAAATCATTGAGCCACTTATCCAACTCAGAAAAGATGGGGTTCGCAAGCTAGCAGAAGCATTGGGACTGCCAGCCAAGGTATATGAGCGCATTCCATTCCCAGGCCCTGCATTAGCTGCTCGCGTGATTGGCGAGGTTACGCCCGAGCGTATAGAAACTGTAAGAAAAGCGACAGCCATTGTCGAGCGCCTGCTAATAGAAACCGGCGCGTTTCAGTATATGGCTATTCTCCATGAGGATAAGGTTACAGGCATTCGTAATGGGAAGCGCGAATTTGGCCAGCAAATAGAAATTCGATGTTGGGACAGCGTTGATGCGCGAATCGCCACTCCTACAAGACTTTCCTTTGACATACTAGAGAAATTAGCCTTTGAAATCACAAGCAAGGTGCCCGGCGTGGTGAGTGTAACATACAACATTACGCCGAAACCACCTTCCACTATTGAGGCAGTCTGAGCAAGAAGATGCAGGCTATTAGGACGAGGTCCTACGAGACGCAGCATTGGATTGCGTAATCCAAAGCCTTTCCTTAACAGGCGTCCGTTGTGAAATCCCTTAGGAAGGATGATTAATAAATGGCAGAAAAGGTTAGAATAGGCATCGTTGGCGTTGGGTCACGCGGGATTGGTCTCTTAAGCATTTTGCTCCAATTCCCAAACACAGAAATCCGAGCAATCTGCGACGTCAACGACTTTGCCGTTAGAAATGCCCTAGACATAATTGAGCGAAAGGCCGGCATCAGAGCGGACGCGCACAAAGATTGGCGCAACCTATGCGACCGAGACGACCTGGATGCGGTAGTAATTGCTACTCAATGGGAATGGCATGCACAAATCGCAATTGGCGCAATGAAGGCCGGCAAATATGTAGGAGTAGAAGTCCCTGCATGCATGACAATCGAAGAATGCCATGAGCTTATAAAAATATCAGAGCAGACCAGCATGCCCTGCATGATGCTAGAAAACGTAAACTACCTCCGCAGTGTGCTTGCCATTACGAGAATGGTGCGAGAGGGAATCTTCGGTGAGTTGATTTATGCTGAAGCAGGCTATCAGCATGACTGCCGCTCGCTGGCTTTTACAGAAGATGGACATCTCACTTGGCGCGGGCATTTCTTTGCAGAAAAGAACGGCAATCAGTATCCTACCCATGCCATTGGGCCTATCGCATGGTGGCTCAACATCAATAGAGGTGACCGATTTGTCCGTCTGAGAAGTGTGAGCTCGAAGTCTCGTGGGCTGAGGGAATACGCACGGGCGAAGTTTGGGCCCGACCATCCGCTCGCTAACCGCGAATATGCCCAGGGTGATATCAATACAACTATCCTCGAGACCGCAAACGGCGTGACTGTAACTCTCTACTTCGATGTATGTTCGCCCCGCCCTTATGACCCCATCTTCCGCCTGCAGGGAACAAAGGGAATTTGCGAGGGAAGCGCTGAACGAATCCACATCGAAGGAATGTCACCCAAAGACCAGTGGGAACCCTTAAGTTCGTATTTGGAAAAGTATGACCACCCACTTTGGAAAAGCATGGAGTCAGAAGCGCTTAGAAATGCTGGCCATGGTGGTTGCGATTATGTAGTAATGCATGAATTTGTAAAAGCAGTTCGCAATCGCACACAAACACCCCAAGATGTCTACGATGCAGTAACCTGGAGTGCGATTATCCCGCTTTCCTTCGAGTCAGTAAAAAATGGCGGCACACCTGTGGAATTCCCCGATTTCACATCTGGCAGGTGGAAAACCACCCTGCCACTCTCGGTTTAAAGCGCTGACGCCTATAAAACCAATTTTCCCAACACAAAACCGTAAAAAATCAACCATCCACACTCTCCAAGAGTGGTATAGGTGAGCATTGCAAAAGCAATGATATGTCGGTACAATAAACAAGAAACCTATGTCAAAGCTACCTAAAACCTTTAGTACTGCTAATCAGCTATCAACAACGAACCACTGATCACTAAAAGGACACACCATGAAGCTAGGAATTGACGAATTACTTCGGAATCGAACTTTACAAAAGGCTATCGAAGGCAAAAGGCTAGCTCTTCTTGGGCATCCTGCTTCCGTAACGCATGACTGCATGCATACTTTGGATGTGCTGTTCGAATTACCGGGCTTGAAAGTTATTGCGGCATTTGGGCCACAGCATGGAATGCGCGGCGATAAGCAAGACAACATGATAGAATCGGAGGACTATATCGACCCAAGGTTTGGCATTCCTGTTTTCAGCCTATACGGAGAAGTTCGCCGCCCGACCAGCGCCATGTTGGACGTGTTCGACATACTCATTGTTGACCTTCAAGACGTGGGCACGCGAATTTACACATTTGTTACAACTATGACGTATATGCTTGAGGCCTGCGCTGAACACAAGAAAAGCATGTGGGTGCTTGACAGGCCAAACCCTGCTGGCCGCCCAATCGAAGGAACAATTCTCGAACCTGGTTGGGAAAGTTTTATCGGATGTGGCCCGCTCATCATGCGCCACGGCCTTACCGTTGGTGAGATTGCCCGTTGGTATGCAGACCTCAAACATCTTGATTTGGACCTGAGAGTCGTTCCAATGGAAGGTTACAACCCCAACGAAGCACCGGGGTACGGATGGCCGATTCTAGAACTATCATGGGTCAATCCTAGTCCAAATGCTTCCAGCCTAAACATGGCTCGTTGCTTCCCCGGAACAGTGCTTTTCGAGGGCACAACGCTCTCCGAAGGGCGAGGCACCACAACTCCGCTTGAGGTCATAGGCGCTCCAGATATTGATTTCGAGCGAATACTTAAACGCATGCGCTCCCTCGCACCAGAATGGCTACAGGGATGCTTTATCCGACCGTGCTTCTTCGAGCCAACCTTCCACAAGCACGTCGGCAAACTCTGCTCAGGCATACAAATCCACACGGATAACGATCACTATAAGCACGACCACTTCAGACCATATCGGATTGGCGCACTCGCGCTTAAAGCCATTCGGCTTGAATACCCCGACTATGAAATATGGCACAACCTTCCCTATGAGTATGAAACCGAGCGCCTAGCAATTGACCTACTATCAGGCGGCACATTCCTGCGCGAGTGGGTGGACAATCCGAGCAGTACACCAGCAGACTTTGAGGCTCGTCTTTGTCCTGATGAGCAAGCTTGGGCTGAAATCCGTAAACCATACTTGCTATATTGAAAGCTACTTGCATCCATACACAACCAAATCATAAAAGACAATACCGCCAAACAGCGGAGGAGTTCGCAGCTCTTTCTAACAAATATAAGAAAAAATACGACATCCAAGGAGACGACTTGCCATGCCCAAGTCGATGATTATGCTAATAATATTATGCCTCACTATAGCAGCGGCCAATGCAGTCGAAAGAAGCCCCTACGGTGGCTGGACCGCGCTGAAGGGGAAAGCCACCTGTTTCTTTCATGTCGAGAAAATCGGCGATAAGTGGTGGTGCATTGACCCATCCGGAGCAGCGTTCTACGCAATAGGAACCGACCACTGCAACTACAATGTCCATTGGTGTGAAGCGCTAGGTTATGCTCCGTATGCTCAGAATGTCCGCAAAAAATATAACAACGATGAATCTGCCTGGGCGAAGTCGGCAACCGACCGCTTGAAACAGTGGAACTTCAATGCCCTTGGTGCAAACAACTCACCATCAACTCGAGGGCGCGGCCTTGCGTATATGGAATTCTGCGGCCTTGGCGCGGATTACGCTGGGAAAGATCCCCTTGTACAACGCGTCCATTGGACCGGCTTCCCAAACGTCTTCAACCCTGCGTTCGAAAAATACTGCGAAGAAAGAGCACAAGCGCAGTGTGCACCACTAAAGGACGACCCCTGGCTTTTCGGATGGTTTCTTGACAACGAACTCGAGTGGTATGGCAAAGGTGGCGGCGATGCTGGCCTTGCAAATGAAGCAATAAAACGCCCTGCGAACCATGAGGGCAAAAAAGCACTTGTAGAGCTTCTTAAGAAAAAATACCAAAAAATCCAAGAATTCAATGCCGCATGGGGAACATCGTTTAACAATTGGGAGGAAGCGCTCAATTCTTCGAATTGGAACGAACTTGCAACTGAAAAAGTCTTTCAAGACAAAATCGAATTTGTCCGTCTTTGCGCTGAGAGGTACTTCGCCATTACAACGAAAGCCATTCGAAAGGCAGACCCAAATCACATGATACTTGGCTGTCGATTCGCAGGAAATGCACCGCCAATTTGGGATATCGCTGGAAAGTACTGCGACATAGTAACTTTCAACATCTACGGCCAGGTTGATTTACAAAAGCTAGAGCCGATTGGCTTAGTGGAGACTATTACAAAGTGGCATAAGCAGGCAAAGCGTCCGATGATGGTAACCGAGTGGAGCTTCCCTGCGTTGGATTCCGGTCTTCCCTGCCGTGCAGGAGCAGGCATGCGAGTTCGAACCCAAGCCGAGAAAGCAAAATGCTTCGAGGTATACCAAAAAACTTTCTTTTCCCTACCCTTCATGGTAGGAAGCGACTACTTTATGTGGGTGGACGAACCTGCCCTTGGAATTTCAAAAAACTTCCCAGAAGATAGCAACTATGGGCTCGTGGATGTAAACGATGAACCCTGGAAACTTTTCACAGATACCGTGGCCAAAGTAAACGCCAAAGTATACGAAATTCACAGCGGGCGCACATCCGAGCTAAGCATAACCGGCGTGGAAATTGCTGATGCAGAGGGTGGCAAGGAAGCACAAATTAAAATCAAGAACACCGGGGTAATTGATGCAAAGTCGCCCGTATTAGTAAGAGTCGACGACAGACAAGTGAAGCCAACCTTATCAATCCCGGCGGGAGGTTACGGATATGTTCAAGTTAAGTATCCTCTGAAGCCGGGGGCACACTACATCGAAGCGGAAGCTGACCCCGATGGCTTGCTAAACGAAGTCAAACTAGGCGACAACCGAATATCGAAGTTTATCTACGTTCCCGGCGCCTTTGGTAGAAAAAAGGGCATCCCCATCGGAATCTTCGGAAAGTCTGCTGGCAAGTTTACGATTTCTATTCCCCTTTCAAAGGCATCCAGCCTCTTAAAGAAAGGCATACCCCCCGAGCAACTAAAATTGATGGATGCGGAGGGCATGACAGTCCAAGCTGAGATATTTGATCTCGACAACTCAGGAACAGTGACAGCGGCGGATGAGTTGGCATTCGAAATCCAAGTCCCTGCATCCCAACCGCAGACATTATTTCTAGAGATCGCACCAAAGCCCTGCGATAGTGATATCACAATAATCAAACCAAGGAAAGCACACTCGTTTAATCATGGTAGCAAAGGGCTTAGAATTACAAAAGCATTCAATAGTGGTAAGGCGATAGACGCTGTTAATCTTGATGACATGCCAATGGGTTCATTTGAAGTACTTATCCAGCAGGTTGCCGGCGACACGTGGTGGGACCGTCCAGACTGCACCGAAGAGTTGGTCATTTGGGCTGGATCAACGCGTACAAGATGCGAGGTGACGTTGAGCAGAAAAACACCTGGCACTGTCTCAGGTCCATTCGCCTTCTGCACAAAATACGCTTTTGAATTTTTTCCAAAGAAAAACTGGTTCACCGCTCGGTTTATATCTCTTACGAACACCGACAACCGGCCGTGGACGATGGAGAGTTACTTCTACTATCCACAGTCGGCTATTGGCGGGAGTATGGAGGATGACGAGGTGGGACTTGTCGGAGCATGTGGGACGGGCGCTTGGATTGATCAGAAGGCAGGCGGATGCTACGGAATCATTGCACCTTCCTCATCGGGTGTGACAGTCTATTTCTGGAAGGACGATGCTGGCAACGAACACGCAGACGCAAGAAAAACAACAAGCAAGTTGTTAAAGCCAGGAGAGACTTTTGCCCAACCTGGCGAGCCAGTATTCATATTCTGTGCAACGACAAAGAATGACCCGGAGCCATGGAAGGCGTTTGAACAGGAGATTGGATTACTGCCAAAATGGGAAATATTCCGATAGAAGAGGCTGGTCGACAAAATCGTTCTTTTCACTCTTGATTTGTGAAAATTACTGTGTAAGTCCTCGAGAAGCTGAGGCGTCAAAATCCCGCTTATTTGTTTGGCAATCTTCACCAAACGCTATGCGCATTAGATTGGTGGCAGCATTCAAAAGGATGGCACCTCTAGCGGCGTCAGGATCGTCCACGATCAATCGCCATATGCCAGATTCAGTCCGAGAGCCACGTGCGAAGATAAACGCTTTGTCGCTATCATCCTCAAGCTCAATTCGCCAACCGCCGGTTTCGTCGCCGGTCCGCTTCTCCACTTGGTCTGTCCCCTCAAAGTTGACGAACCGGTAGGAACGATAACTGGTTGATAACAAGGGCCAAATCTTGCGCACAAAGAGATCCTCCATGCGAGCCTTTATTTCGCCATGAGGCAAGGCAGATCCTTCTATGCGCAGCATGCGATTGAAGTGCTGAGGTAGGATAGCAAGTATCCCAGGCAGACGAAGCTTACCATTCGGCGGAGTAAAGCCGTTTCTTGTGAAGGCCCACCACAGTTGTTCTGCCAGTTTCGGTTCCTCATCACCAAGAGCCGCACACAAGGCAGTCTGAAGGCCATCACGACAGGTAGATTCCCCGAATATCGTTCCACCATTTGGCCCCTCAACGCCAACAGGCACATCATACCCATTTCGACGCAGTTGGTGCATCTTGGTGACGACATTGATTTCACCGGTCTCAACCATAAAAACCTCTGCGCCGAATATGCGAGCAACTTTTTCAGAAATGCCAGAGGTTGCATCCGAGACAACAACCGCCAATTTTCCGCCATGTTTGCCCGAGCTCTCCCTATGCGCAAGTACAAGAGCGATGTTCATTGCCGCTACTTTTTGGGGATGAATGATTGCATCTTCATCATTACCAGGCAAGACGATGTTCCCGCGGTCAGCATCATAATCGAACGCAATTCCAAACCTTGCATTCCTCCGCTGGGCAGCGCGGGAAATTCTTAAAAGCATATGGCGACCGCTGGCCGGGTCAACGCCATCAGTATCAATTGAATGCTCTGGATAGCCAATTTCAGCATTCTCTTCGATGGCCCGCACGCCGAAGTGCTCAAGAACCCTGGCACCGATTCCGCACGCAGCACCACCGTTCGGGTCGAGGAGCGCCGGACCTAAGGTAAGGGGTTTTAGACAATGTGGTATAATCCCCCATTCTTTCCCAATGGTGTCAAGATAGCCACGTTCTGCCCTTACTCGGTGAAAGCTATTACTTATGACTACTTGAGCAATGCTTTTTTCATCAATTTTATTAATTGAGGTTAGGAAATCGGCGACATCTCCGTCGGCAATTTTGCGTACCTGCTTTACAATAGCCGCCATAGTGTATGCAGATAAGAGTGCACCAGGTGGAGCATTTCTTGAATCCGTCATTCGAACACCGGTGAGAAATTTGAACCCATTGTCGGTCAGCGGGTTATGGCTGGCTGTGATCATAACCCCGCCAGATGCTTTCAGGACTCGAACAGCTGTCTCAAGAATCGGGGTAGTAATGATGTCCAAATTGAGGATTTTTAGACGGCTTCTCGTGGAAACAGCCCCTGCAAGAAATCCACAGATAAGGGCCGAAGCAATGGCCTCGCCCGTTGGCCTGGGGTCTCTGCCTATTAGAAGCGTTCCCCGTGTTGTTCCCCCAAGTACATGCCTTGAATAAGCAAAACCATATGCTATTGCAAGTGCTTCCTGAGCGTCCGATATCCCTGGCCCACTTCCAAAAGAAGTTCGGACACCTGAAAATGACTGTACCAGAGAAGAATCCGCAAGCGCTTCGCTCAGAAGTCTTATAATAGACTCGCTAACTTTCATATCTACTCCGACCTTAGTTTATCGAAAAACAAGGTCAGATGTCTAGATTCTCACACATAAACTCACTGAGGACCCCTGAAAACGGAAAAGGTGGGTACAAGTAGTGCTTTGCTAACAATTTCGGCAATTATAAGGCCCAACACAAAAGAAGCGCCTATTTTTGCACCTTGAACTCGACTGGCATATCGGTAGCCATGAAAGAGGATTACAATCGACCATATAGACAAGCCAACAATCACAAGAAGACTAATAAGAAGCAGAGGTGTCATCATCTCCTCTGGCCGAACCACAACTTGGCCGCGCGCCAAAGTAACCGCTGCCAAAAAGACCTTTCTCACGGCAGGTTGAGCAATGACAAGCGCCGCAATTATATAGGGGAAGCGTGCTAACCCTGCCGCCGCTAGATGTGCACCAATACCCCCATTTCCTCTAAAAATTTTTGACGCTAAAAAAAGGAAAACTCCAAGACTCAACCAGGCAATCAAAGATTCGGAAATCAGCAAGCCGGCTGGCGAAGTCCCTGCCGTTATGTGCATATCTAGCGCTCCATCGAGATGAACCTGCCCAAAAACTGCTACTACAGTTAAGGCAATTATGATGAGCAATCCTATTACAAATCCTTTGCCTTTACCCAAAATTGCAAGCGGATTGTAAAGAATTCTCCAATCCATTACAAACACCTCCTAGTCCAAAAGGTTACTATAGCGTTGTTCCCAATTGCTTTGCAACAAAAACCTAAATATAGCAAGCGGATAATAGTATATCATGCCACCAACTGTTCTTTAAAAATGCTGAGCTTTGCTACACTTATTGACAAATTGAAAGCAAATGGCGTAGCTTAAATCCAGCAAATCCGCTCCAAGTGGACGAAAGAGACGTGCGAATGAGAAAATATCTTCCTGCTACCGTGGACTTAATTGTTTACAAGGTTACAGGCGCTCTCATTGCCTTTGTGATATTGATGCTTGCACTTGCAGGCGGACTGACTATGCTGCGAATGCCCGTCGTAATAATCATGTACAGTTTGGCAGGCGCAATAGCTATAATTCTCGGCATCGGCTGGCTGATAAGGCCATCACGATATGAGGTAGGCAACTATAAGATTATAATTGCAAGGACTTGGCCATTTCCGCCAATTACAATCCGTTTATCTGATATCAAAGATGTCCGCCATTTAACTCTAGAATCGCTCAAGCCCGCCTCGCTTGCACTTCCATGGATTTTTGGCTACTCAGGCCGCTTTAAAAGTAACGAACTTGGCGACTTATTTATTTCGGCAACGGGAATTAAAGAGGTTGTCCTTGTAGAAACAAATGACGGGAAATTTATCCTAAGCCCATCGAACCCAAGGCGCTTTGTGAAGCACATGCATGACGCAATAGGCAGGTAACTGAACCAACCTCATTGTCAGCCTTCCAGCTAAATACTTTCAAGATAAGGCATTAGCACATAATTACAACTTTTTAATGATGCTCCACCTATTAAACATATGGAAAAAGCCAGATTAAACCTGCACTTCGACTCCTTCTTTGCTTTCAACTTCTGAAGGAACAACCGCCAATCGCCCGAGTAGTCTACGCTTTCTATCCTGCCATCCAGCCATCAAGTCATCGAAGACGGAATAGAGCGTTGGAACTACTACAAGCGTAAGTAATGTGGATACAATCAACCCCCCAATAACCGCAATTGCCATGGGTGCACGGAACTCAGATCCGCGCCCAAGCTTTAGGGCAGTCGGCAACATACCAAATATCATGGCAAAAGTTGTCATTAGAATGGGCCTCAACCTTGTTGGACCAGCCTCGAGAATTGCCTCATTTCGTTCCTTGCCCCTACTTCTGAGGGTATTGGTATAGTCAATTAGCAGGATTGCGTTCTTTGTCACCAAACCCATGAGCATGATAATACCAATCATGGAAACAATGCTCATAGTCTCGCCCGTAATCACAAGAGCAAGTATTGCTCCAATCAGCGCCATTGGTATGCTAAACATTATGATGAATGGATTCAGAAGGGATTCGAACAGAGCAGCCATAAGCATGTAGACGAGTAGAATTGCGAGGATTAGCGCACTGCGCATATGCCCGAAGCTTTCCCCCATCATCTCCACTTGGCCACCCCAGCGATAACGCACATTCCCCATGTCAATCGCTTTTAGATTATTATCAATCGCCCTCCTCACCCCTTGGAGGGCATATCCCGGCATTAGGTCAGCTGTGACAGATATTTTTCGCTGACGATTCTTCCGCTCAATCATAGTCGGTCCGGTAGTTTTCACAATATTAGCGACATCTTGAAGAAAAATTGGCCTACCATTCACCGAACCTACAACTGTGCGGCCAACATCAGACAGACTATAACGATCGTATTCGTTCAACCGAACTCGAATATCATATTCCTTTCCTTCTTGCCGAAATTTGGTATCAGTATTGCCCGCTATTGACATGCGCAAAGCTGAGGCAATCTGCCCTACTGTCAGCCCCATATTTGCCGCTTTCAAGCGATCAATGTTTGCCTTTAACTCTGGTTTGCCAACCTTCCATGAGAGGTCTGCGTTCATTACGCCTGGGGTACCAGCCACGATATTTTTCACTTTTTCAGCAATCTGGTTTCGTTCGGCATCCGTTCCACCTGTAAGTTCAATATCAATTGGCATCTGGCCGCCACCCATGCTAGCTTGGGCTTTCACTTTGATAATTGCACCCGGGATATCTCCTATTTGCCGCCCAAGGTCCCTAGCTATTTCAGAATCCAAACGAACTCGCTTGCGTTTATCTTTCGGAGTGAAGGGCCGCAAAATTCGGTCAAATGTGCTTTCCTTCTCCTTGAGGGCAATTGTTACTTCCGCAAAGTTCGGGCCAGTCGAACCTGCTTGAATTCTGCCACCCCCGCTAGTACCGACCTTGGTGAAGATATCCTTCGCCTCGGGGATCTTGGCTGCAATATCCTCAACATGAGCTGCCACAGCATCCGTGGCGGCTAGGGAAGTACCTGCAGGCATTTCAATGCTGACGCCAACTGCACCCTGGTCAATTTCTGGGAAAAAGTTGGTACCAAGGAATGCGCCCGCCACCAAAAAAACAAAGAGCAGAGAACCAAACCCAATGGTAATAACTTGCCATCTATGTCCTAGTGCCCAAGATAAGACATTTCTGTAACGTCTATCCAGGGAGTGATAAAATTCATCGAACTTGGCAAACAATCCCGTCTTCGCTTCCACTGCCTCATCCTTGCGGTACCATCTCGAAGCAAGCATGGGCGTGAGCGTAAACGAAACTAGGAGCGAAAAGAGAGTCGCTGATGCAACAGTTATGCCGAACTCCCTAAAAAACATGCCGACGATTCCACCCATAAAAGCAATGGGCACGAAAACAACGACATCAACCAGCGTTATCGTAATAGCCGCCAGACCAATTTCGGTTCGTCCATTTAACGCTGCCTCTGGTGGCGACTCTCCCTTGGACAAGTGGCGGTAGATGTTTTCGAGAACAACAATCGAGTCGTCAACCAAGATGCCCACTGCCAAAGACAAACCCATCATAACCATCATATTCAGGGTAAAGCCGGCAAAGGATATCGGGATGAATGTGGCTATAATTGACGTTGGGATGGCGATGGCAACAATGAATGTGCCTCTGATGTTATGCAGAAAGAGAAAAACAATTAAAACCGCAAGGAATGCGCCGAGAAAGAGGCTCACATTAACATCCGAAAGCGCTTCGCGTACGCGCTCTGACTGGTCAAGCACGATTGCAATCTCGACATCTTTAGGAAGGATGGCTTTCAAAGCATTGAGCTCTTCCTTTGCGGCATCAACTACTTCAACAGTGTTGGCATCCGACTGCTTAATGATTTCAATGCCGATGCTTTCCTTTTTTTGGAGGCGAGTAAGCTGTTCGCGCTCTGCTGTCGTGTCCTTAACCTCTGCTATATCGCTTAAAGTCAGCACTCGCATGTTGTTCTTTGGTCCAGGGAAGCTCAATTTCAGATTGCGAATATCATCTACGCTTTCAAACTCACCCACAGCTCTAATTGCATAGTCGCGCCTTCCTTCTGTTATCCGTCCACTAGGGAGGTTAAGGTTGGCTACTGCAATTGCTTGCGCAATTTGATTTATCGAGAGTCCGTATGCTTCGAGACGGCTTTTATCAACATTTACCTGTATTTCACGAATATCGCCGCCGGTAATGTTAACAGATGCCACACCCTTTAGCTTGCCAAGCTGGTCTTTGATTACATCGTCTGCGATCTCCCTTAGCTCCTTTGCAGGCCGCCTGCTCGACATGCCGAGCGTCAATACGGGAATAGCACCAACGTCAACCTTTTGAATTACCGGCGCTTCAACATCACTAGGTAGCTTGTCCCTTGCCGCATCAACTTTGGCGCGAACGTCAGCCATTGCTACGTCAACATCGGTTTCCAATTCTAGCTCAATGCCAATAATCGAGATGCCTTCTTGAGAATAGGACACCAAATTCTTCATACCATTGACAGCACCTACGGCGTCCTCAATTGGCTTGCTTACAAGGGTCTCTATCTCCTCTGGACCTGCCCCGGGGTATACAGTCATTATGGTTATAAAAGGAAACTGTATCTTGGGGTATAAGTCGGTGGGCATTCGCGATCTGGACTTAATGCCCAACACAGCAATTGCTGAGAACAGCATCAATATGACAATTGGGCGTTTGATTGATAGGTTAGTCAACCACATGAACTTTCACTCCATCGGAAAGCTTATCTTGGCCGCTCACGACTACTTGGTCGCCGGCCTTGATTCCATCTAAAATTTCTGCTTCGTCCCGAGTCATGAACCCCACTCGGACTTTGCGCAGGTGGGCAACCGAATCGATGATTTGGTAGATGGCATAGCCGCCACCATCTATCATCAATGCATCCTTAGGTATAATCACCGTATTGCTATGGCGGGCAACGCGTATGTTGCCCCTAGCAAACATGCCGGGCTTTATCTCATTATGTGGATTAGGCACTGAAATCCACACCCTAAGCTGCCTCGTGCTGGTATCCGCTGTTGGCAATACTTTCAAAACACTGCCCGTAAATTTGCGGTTTGGAAAAGCATCTACTTGGACCTCTACGGGCTGGCCTGATTTGATCTTCTGAATATCAACTTCCGATACGGCGGCGTCGAAATAGACTGTATTCAACGCTACAATCTCGATTAGTGGCACGCCAGGCGTCGCCATCTGCCCAGGCTCAGTCATACGCTTTGATACTATTCCAGAAATGGGGGTGCGAATATAAGCGTTCTCCAGCTGTTGTTTCGCATAAGCCAAGTTTGCTTCAGCTTGGGCAACACCTGCTCTCGCAGATTTAATATCCTCAAGCCTTAATTCCTTTTGGCTGCGGTTTGCCAGAGCTATCCGAAGAGCCTCTTCGGCTTGTTCGACTTGCTTCTGCGCTGCCTCGATTTCCTCTTCACGTGCTCCTGCTTTCACCAAGCTTAATTGTTGTTTTGCGCTTTCATACTGGGCTAATGCGACATCGTATTGCGTTTGCGCCTGGTCCATCTGAAGCGGCGAGATGGCACCTTGGGCAAAGAGATTTCTCATTCGCTCTAGATTCGACTTCGCATTGTCATAGTTGGCTTTCGCGGAAGCGACAGCGTTCTCTGCTTGGGCGATTTCCTGGCTTCTAGCGCCCTTCTTAAGCATTTGCAGGCGGGCTTTTGCTGCTTCTAGCGCAGCTTTTGCTGATACAATCTGCGCTTCAGTCTGCGTATCTGAAACACTTTTTGTAGTAATCGCCTGAGAAAGTCGAGCTCTGGCTGCTTGAAGAGCTGCTTCGGCTTGCTGAACTTGCGCTCTCAGGTCGGACGTATCCTGCTGAACTACAACAGCGCCCGCGCTAACCCCATCACCCTCCCGGTAGGGTACTGAGACTACGCGGAGCGGCGCCTTAGCTGATAATGTGACGGTCTTGAGCGCCTTAATATCGCCCGATACCTCGATTAACGAATCCATAGTCCCAATTTGCGCAAATGCAGTTTTTACTGAAACATTCACGTCTGATTGGCCAACTGGCTTACTTGTCTTCCGTCCAATCTGTCTTGATACAAATACTCCGAACAGAACAACTATGATTAGTAAAATATAAATAGTGACCTTTAATTTACCTCTTGCCATTTTTCCCCTCGAAAATTTTATCGTTCAGGCCAGTATTGACCCGGTAATTTGAGAAACTCATATATATCACCGCCGGCTTCTGCGTTGCAGGCTTCTTCCCTGCCTGAGAACCTGGAATCGGTGGGATGATTATAGTAGCGTAAGATCGTGAGGGTAACCAAATTTTATCGGCTACCTTTGTGTACTGAAGCTGCATTCTTGTGGATGGACCCCAATCAGGATTTGAGTTTATTCGAAGTATTAACCATCGCCGATTATCTATCCACAGAGTAGTATCTACACTGCGCCCTTCGCGCTCATAGGATGCTTTGACAACATGACAACGACAACCGTCAACGAACTCAGTTCCGACAAGCGAGAGTTTAGATGCCGCCATTATCTCTCGCACTGGATTGCCAACTAATAGCCCCTGCTTCGGAATAATGGCAAATCCTTCCTTGCTTTCGACATAAAGCTTGTTTGGTTTCTTAAAATAGATTTTCACCGCCGTCTCAGGTACATGGATGGTGGACGATTCAACCTTTATCTTTGCTTCAACAACATAGTCTCGAACGGCGTCGTAGTTCGCAGCGGCCTTCTCTAGAATCTGCTTTGCAGTTAGAGTCCCTGCAACTGTTTGTACACAACCTAAAATATAAATTAGTAACGCCGCACATACTATTGCCATCAGAGCTCGTTTTCCCTTCCACTATCTATGAAAGCACATCTCTTCTTTGGAAAACTACCAGTCCAATGATAAACGCAACGGCTGAGTAGATAAGCAATACACCCAATGATTCCCAAATAATCCCGGTATTTACTGGCTCAACAAAGAGTCCCTTCCATGAATTGAAATAACTTGTTAGCAAATAAGGCTTGAGGAACTTAAAATACTCAATTTCCTGCAAGATTGCGGACATATAAAGCAAACCCATTCCACCAATAATAGCAACGTTGGCATTGCTTAAAAATGTCGAAATTGCAAACGACACACTTCCTACAGCAAGCATTGCCACTGCAACTATGCCATATGTTGCTAAAAGCCTCAAGATTGCGCTCCATTCGGGGAAGACCCATATGCCATCATTGAATACTACCAAACTTCCCTTGCCTAGGAACGCCCAACCAACTATATATGCCACGACACCAGAAAACATTGCCAGCACAAATATATAGGACGCCCCGACCACATGTTTTGAGACAGCCCAACCCACTTTGCTGACTGGACGACACAATACCGTTCTCAAAGTTCCATCTGACGCCTCCGAGGCAATTAAATCTCCACAAACTAGACATGCAAATAGGGGCAAGAAAGTATAGACCACACCCTCAAGCAAATATCGTGTCAGAAACGCGGCATTGATAAATGAACCCGCTATGATAAAATCTTGGCTGATGCGATCGCGCATATGGCGGAAAGGATCGCCATATTTGATGGCAATCAGCATCAGAATTATCATTAACGTCATGCTTATAAAACCAAAGTAAGTTCTGGGCTTACGCCACAGTTTTAGAAGCTCCATCTGGATACTAGTTATCATGCCTACTATCCTGAATGACGTCGAGGAAAAGATCCTCTAGGTTCATTTTCTTTGGAATTATCGAGAAAACCTCAATCCCAGCCGTCACTAATGCCCGGTTGAGTTCCGGTACAATCTTTTGGCGCACCCTTACAACCAAACAATCTTGGCCGCACGAGACAACATCAACCTCGCCATTTCTTGTCGCTATCTCTGAAGCTCGCTTTACATCATTCACCTTAAACTCAACCAGGTTCATTTCTTGTTGAAGAAGTTTATCAACATCGCCCTCGGCAATGAGGCGGCCATTGTTTATAATCCCAACCCTCGTGCATATTTGCTCTACTTCGTAAAGGAGATGGCTTGACAAGAATATGGTAACCTTCTCTTCCCTGGCAAGGTGCTTGATAAGCTCTCGCACCTCCTTCATTCCCTGCGGGTCCAACCCCGACGTTGGTTCATCAAGGATAACAAGCTTCGGCTTTGGAAGCAGTGCCTGAGCAATCCCCAGCCGTTGGCACATCCCATGTGAGAATGTTTTAACTTTGTCATTTGCATGGTCAAGCAAGCCAACGACATCCAGTACTTCGTCTATTCGCCTGTCATTACATGCACCGGAGAGCCTACTCAGTAGTCTAAGGTTCTGCCTAGCTGTTAAAAATTTATAAAAACAGGGCGATTCAACCAAAGCCCCGACATACTTCAAAGCCTTTACACGGTCTTTCATAATATCATGGCCCAAGAGCCTTGCTACACCACGATTTGGCCGGATTAAGCCAACCAACATACGTATCGTGGTGCTCTTCCCGGCACCGTTCGGTCCGAGGAAACCATAAATATCTCCCTCCGCAACCTGCAGGCTTAGATTATCTACCGCACGTCGGCCTCGAAAGTTTTTTGTAAGTTCAATTGTCTCTACAATTTGATGTCGCATATGCTGCGTTGCTGAGTACGCTAATTTTTAGACTTTTCTTCAAGTAGCTTAGCCATCTGTAATGGCCCGCCAACAGCTCGCTCAAGTTGGGCAAGTGCAATTTGGTAGTCGTAGATTGCATTTACATAATTTGTTTGCGCAAGAGTTAAGGCCGCCTGAGCATCGAATACCTCAACTTGGGTGGATACTCCTCCTTGATAGCGCACTTGTGCAAGGCGCATGCTCTCGCTTGCTTGCTCTAAGGCCTTTTCGGCAGCCTTAATTCGCTCCTGACTCTCCCTAAGACTGAGATATGCTTGCTGAACATCGAGCGTTACTCCACGCATTGTTTGCTCACGCATCGATTTTGCACTCTTTGCATCGGATGTGGCTTTCCTGACAGAAGCTTTGGTAGCACCCCCATCAAAAATATAATAGCTTGCCGTAAGAAAAGCCCTCCATGATGATTCACGGGGACTAAAGGTGCTGACATCAAAGCTTCGGTTGTATGCCCACCGCAAGTTAATCCTCGGCTTGCCAGCGAGCACAGCTACCCTTGCTACTTCCTCGGCTGCCTTGACCTGCATCTCAGCTTTTTTGATCTCCGGACGCATGCTTAGCGCAACATCCACGCAAGCTTTTAAATTGACCTCAGCAAACTGAGGTCTTTCCGGCTCAGCCAGGTCTACTTGCGCATCAAGAGGTCTGGCTAGCACGTTATTGAAAGCCGACTTCGCAAGCTCAAGTCCATTTTGGGCGATGATTAGCTGTTGCCTCGCATTTGCCACCTGCGTTTCCGCTCGAAGCACTTCGAACTGTGCCACAGTTCCAGCGGCAAGGTGAGCCTTCGCATCCATCAGATGAGCTTCTAGAGCCCTGACATTTTCCTCCTGAACTTTGAGGAATTGCTCTGCCCGAAGCACATTAAAAAAGGCTTTTTTTGTTTCAAATGTAATATCGTTTATGACTTGTTCATACTCTGATTTGGAAGCCGAAGTATTATATTTGGCAGTCTTCTTACCTGCTCGAACGATCCCAAAAACATCCAGAGGTTGAGTAAGTATCAAATCAGCCGTGCGGGTATATAGTGAGCCTAATGGAATTTCCCTTTCGCCGAATCTTACGACAGAAACCTCATCAAGTCTTTGGTAAGTGCCCTCCAAGCTGAGCTTCGGCATTCCCTGACTTGTAGCCTCATCAACAGCTGCGTACGCCTTATTTACATTCTCTAGGGCAATGTGCGCTCGAGGATTGTTTTGCACCGCCAATTTTATGCTCTCTTCAAGCGTAAGCTTTTCTGCAAAGACGGTTGACCAAAGACTTAGCTGGAAAAAGACCAATGCGATAATGATAGGCGAACGAATGAATCCGCATCTTTTTACTAACCGGTCAATCATTGTTGTTGCCCCCGCTTTATATGTTGTCCAATGCTATGAATGCTCCGTGCATTCGTTTGCCTCATTTGACTCGGCCAAGCTAAGACTCCTTGTTAGGTGATGTAAAAATTCGCGCATAGAGTCAAGCTTTAGCAAAAACAAGCCACCCTTAGTAGGATGGCTCATTATGAATAACTTATCGCCGGTATGAATGCCAAGCTTCTTTCTCGCTTCCGCAGGGATTACTACTTGGCCGCGCTCGCCCACCGTAACCGTCCCAACAAAGCATTCCTCTAATGCACACTCAGGCATCATTAGTATGTTCACCTCTTATCCGCAGCAATGGAAATGTCTGATAAATCAGACGTTGGTTACAATGTTAGAACATTCTCCAAACCCTGTCAAGCATTTCCTTTAGCATGGCCGCCTCTGCTGTTCTTTAACTCTTTCACCCATTCAAGCCGATTGCGAAAGCATTCCCACCTGTGATATAATTAGACACAGTTATTTTAAACTAGGTTAGTAGGCCAAAGTTTTTGGTTGCGCGACAAGATAAAACATCAGAAGATACCGGGAGGTCTTTCGGGACGTGATAGATACCAGCGATTTCAGGAACGGGTTACACATAATCCAAGACGGCGAAATCTACACAATAGTGGAGTTCCAACACGTTAAGCCAGGTAAAGGTGGGGCTTTCGTGCGAACAAAGCTTAAGAATGTTAAAACAGGTGCAGTCATCGACAAGACATTCCGCGCCGGCGAGAGGATGGAGCAAGCTGTGCTGGAGCGGAAACCAATGCAATACCTTTACCACCAAGACAGCGACTACTACCTGATGGACATGGAGACCTACGACCAAATCTGCGTCCAGAAGGAAGCTTTCGGCGACGCCGTGAAATACTTGAAGGACAACCAAGAAGTCTGGACATTAACCCACGAAGGCAGAATAATCGGCGTTGAACTGCCATACACTGTGGAGCTTGAGGTAGTTGAGACTGAGCCGGGCGTACGAGGCGACACCGTATCAGGCGGTTCAAAGCCAGCAAAGCTTGAAACGGGGGCTGTAATCCAAGTTCCATTCTTCATAAATGTGGGGGATAAGGTCAAGGTTGACACTCGCACAGATGCATACCTTGAGAGAGTAAAGTAGCCCATCTTATTTAATCTGCCTTGGCTAGGATAGGAGAGCGCGAAATGAACCGCGCAAGCCGTGGAAGCTCGGTTAGACCAAGCGGTGTGACCGAGCCTTTTCGCAATCTAGTAGCACTTGGGTGCCAGGTAGGCGGCCTGGTATTTATACTTGTCGCTGGCTACCTAATCTGGGGGCTTGCCACCAATTCGATAACCAACTCCTTTTCACTACCTCTGCAAGACAAGCTGCGGGTAATACGCAACATCATTTACGCGGCCAAAATCCTGGGGGCAAGTGGAATAATCTTCCTCATCGCTGCCGCCATCCGCTTCTATGATGAGGAAACAGTAGGGTATTTACTCCTAATTTTTGGCGGCATTCTATATTGGGGAATTCCATCAACGTTTGCTGGCAAAATCCAGCTTCTCCCCAAGTCAATGGCTTATCTGCCAATGTACGTCCTTGGGCAATTCAAGCTCGTAGGAATAGCAGCCATTCTTCTTTCTGTGGTTTTTATAATAGGAGACCTCTACTTAAGATTATCGGGCGTGCGCCGTTTTGTTGAACAAAAGGCATCGGAAAGGCGAACGGGGTCAGCTCTAGCAGCGGAGGAAGTAAAACCTGGAAGACTTTACCTTGCGTGCTGGCAAACACCCTACTGCCGCCCCCATATTAGGAAATACTGCAATGCTTACGAAAAGCGCAAAACTTGCTGGCGAATAAAAAGCGGCTGTTACTGCGATGAGGAAATGGTCATCCGCATTCTTAGGCAGAACCAGAAGGCAGTAAAAGGCTTCGACATAAAGTTTAGCGAGACAGCAACCAGAAGGCAGAATCTCACACCAGCTCAAAAAAGAGAACGTTGCAGGAATTGCTTCCTTTATGCAGAGCACCAAAAGCAGAAATATAAAATACTCAGCCCACTCGTTTTCCCGGCGGTTTTCCTATTAATGTTTTATTACTTGCAACCCATAAAAAGTTTTTTACATAAGGCAATTGTATTCACAGAGCACTTTGCAGAAATCGCTTCCTTCGGCGCAAGGCACGGACAACCTGGCTCACAGCCGCCGTGGGCGAATCTCCCTTCCACGGCAAATGCAGTTGAGTGGCTACTTATATTTTGCATTTATCTCGTGATTGTAACTTACTTACTAAGATTTCTCGAATACTGCATTTTCAAGTGGCAGATATAGCATGCAAAGGATTGGTGAGAGTTGGACATAAATGACATTGAACGGCTAATAAGGCTCATTAGAAACGCAAGAATCTCAGAGCTAACCCTTACTTCTGGAACATCAACAGTCAGGTTAAAAAAGCCCTTAAAGCAAGCTACGGCCCAAATGCCGAAGTTGGAACCAGGCTATGCTTTGAAACCAATAACAGCCGAAAAGACACCTGAGAAAGCTGAACCCCAAGAGGTTGAACACCTAATCACCGCACCAATGGTCGGCATATTCCATAGCATAGAAAGCCTTTCCTCTCCTGGAGCAAGCATTAAGAAAGGTCAGACAGTCGGAGCCATCGAATCTATGAAGTTGATGAACGACGTAGTTGCGGACTGTGACGGAATAATTACCGAGGTGTTGATTGAGGATGGAATGCCGGTCGAATACGGCCAGATTCTCTTTAAGCTCTCAACTACTCAAACATAAAGCGGAGGAAAAATATGTTGCAAAACAATCGTGGGCAACTCTTGCTAATTGAAATACTCGTAGTGATTGCGATTCTGATGGTGATCGGCTACTTTATCGTTCCTCGATATTTAGGAGAGCGCTCGTCGTCTGAGGAAGGCACGGTTGCAGGTCCGAAGGAGCGCGCAGAGAGCGTTGAGTGCATAAACAACCTGCGGAATATTCGAGCAGCAATCGAAATGTACCGCCAGACTGGAGAAGGGAAATTTCCGACAACGCTAGCCGAGCTTGAGTCTAGCGGCGTATCGGAAAGCATCAGGAAGTGCCCTGTTTCGGGCAAGGAATACAAATATGACCCTTCGACCGGTACCGTGAGCTGCATATATCCTGGGCATGAGAGGTACTAATGTTCAAGAAAATCCTAATTGCAAACCGTGGTGAGATTGCCGTTCGCATCATTCGAGCCTGCCGGGAGATGAAAATTGCCACGGTCGCAGTCTACTCTCAAGCAGACGCAAATTCGCTACATGTACGACTAGCGGACGAGGCAATATGCATTGGGCCGCCAGCAAGCAAAGACAGTTACCTTAACGCACCAAATATCATAAGTGCCGCAATAATTACCAGTGCAGAAGCAATCCACCCTGGATATGGTTATTTCTCAGAGGTTCCAAGTTTTGCGGAAGCATGCGAAGCATGTAAAATCAAGTTTATTGGCCCAAAGCCCTCTGCCATTGAAAAAATGGGTAATAAGGCTAAGGCGAGAGAAATAATGCAATCGGCGGGGGTACCTGTGATACCAGGTACGAAGGGAGTGCTTCAGAACGAGCAGGTGGCAATCAAAACCGCCGCAAAAATGGGATATCCCGTGCTTTTAAAAGCCGCCGCTGGCGGAGGAGGCCGTGGAATAAGACTTGTCAGAAACGAGGACGAACTCATTAAAACGCTTAAAATTGCCCAAACAGAAGCCGAATCTGCATTTGGCAGCCCAGATCTTTACATGGAAAAGTTTATCGAAGAACCAAGGCACATTGAGGTGCAAATCCTGGCAGATGAACATGGGCACGTAATTCACCTGGGCGAGCGCGAATGCTCCATCCAAAACAACCGGCACCAGAAGATGCTTGAGGAAGCACCATCAGTTGCTTTGACCCCATCAATGAGGGCAAAAATTGGAGAAGCGGCAGTACGTGCAGCAAAGGCCGTTGGTTACACAAATGCCGGAACTGTTGAATTCTTGCTTGACGAAAAGAAAAACTTTTACTTCATGGAAATGAATACTCGCGTCCAAGTGGAGCATCCGGTCACCGAGGCAGTGAGCGGCATTGATATCGTAAAAGAGCAAATCCGAATTGCCGCAGGTGAAAAGCTTAGCTTCAACCAGAAGGACATCCAGCTTAAGGGGCATGCAATAGAATGCCGAATCACCGCTGAGGACCCCGAACGAGACTTCGCCCCAGCCTCAGGCAAGATTGAGGGGTTGATACTTCCCGGTGGATTAGGCGTTCGCATTGACACTCATATATATCCGGGTTATGTCGTTCCTCCCTACTATGACTCCTTACTTGCAAAGCTAATCGTGTGGGATAATGATCGAAATGGCGCAATAAACCGCATGGCAAGATGCTTATCCGAGTTTACCATTGAAGGCCTTAAGACAAACATACCATTCCATATGAAAATTATGAAGAATGCGGATTATCGCCGAGGAAATTTATCTACAAGCTTTATTCGGCGCATATTAGAAGAAAGCGGATAAGGAAAAACCATACCAACCAGGCAGCAACGCAATGGGTACTAAAAGCAGAAGAGCAGCCAGGGAGCTGGCACTGAATGTTCTCTATCAAGTTGATATTGCGCGAATACTGCCTCAAGAAGCACTAGATACTGCCCTAAAAAATGCAAAACTTGAGGAAAGCAGTGCAAAGTTCGCAGAAGAACTAGTCAAAGGCACCTTAGAACACTTAAAAGAGATTGATGAACGCCTTAAGCGCCTGTCCGTCGGCTGGGAACTTCAACGTCAACCCGCTGTAGATCGGAATATCCTCCGGATGGCGATTTTCGAGATACTCTATCTAGATCAAATACCACCGAGCGTCTCAATTAACGAGGCTGTTGAGCTAGCCAAGAAATATAGCACTGAAGATTCTGGACGCTTCGTGAACGGAGTTCTCGGAGCCTTGTTACGTGAGCAAGGAATCAAAATTGGGGAGCAACAAAATGAGGGCCAAAATTCTTGATGGATTAGCAACTGCTAAGACTATTAGAGAAGAGGTAAAAGCCGGCGTTGAGAAATTAATCGCCGAGCATGGGATAGTGCCCAATCTCGCGGTAGTCATCGTCGGCGAAGACCCTGCATCTAAAGTGTACGTAAACATGAAAAGAAAGGCCGCTATAGCGGCAGGAATGCTTTCGACTGTTCATGAACTGCCGGCAGACTCGACACAAGAAAAGGTCGAAGACGTCGTCAAGAAGCTTAGCGCCGACCCAAGCATTCATGGCGTTATGGTTCAGCATCCAGTTCCAAAGCACTTGAACGAACAAAGCATCCTTGATGCCGTTGCTCCAGAAAAAGATGTTGACGGAATCAGCCGATACAGCTTGGGAAGCCTGGTGACTGGAGACCCTTTGTTCGTAGCAGCAACTCCTGCAGGCATTATTGAGCTACTCGACCGATATAATATTCCAATAGAAGGACAGCATGCAGTTGTAGTCGGCCGAAGCATAATCCTTGGCAAACCGGTCGCGCTTTATCTCCTCAACCGCCATGCAACGGTGACCATATGCCACACACGCACACGAGACCTGCCGGAGATAACAAAGCAGGCAGACATCCTCGTGGCAGCGGTGGGCAAACCGGAAATGATAACGGGCGATATGATTAAAGAAGGCGCAATTGTCATTGACGCAGGATACAACAAGGTCGAAGGTCGCGATAAGGATGTTGGCGACGTGAACTTCGAACAAGCAGCGGAAAAGGCATCTTGGATTACGCCTGTTCCTGGTGGTGTCGGTCCAATGACGATTGCAATGCTATTGAGAAACACTCTAAAAGCAGCTAGCCGAATGGTAGAACGCAAATAGCTTTTTGCTAATGACTAACAAAACCTTAGATCTGCAAGCATATTTTTCGGAAAAGCGCAAGCAAATAGAAGCCGCCCTCGACAGGTTTCTGCCACAAGAGGACCGGTACCCACAAATCCTCTTCCGCGCAATGAGATATAGCGTCTTAGATGGTGGCAAGCGGATAAGGCCAGTCCTCGTGTTGGCGGCATGCGAAGCTGTAGGCGGTGATTCCGAAAAAGCCTTGCCTACAGCATGCGCCGTTGAATTCATCCATTCCTTCTCCTTGATTCACGATGACCTCCCTGCATTAGACAACGATGACTTCCGAAGAGGCAAGCCTACCAATCACAAGGTCTTTGGAGAAGCCATGGCAATACTTGCAGGAGATGCGCTCCTGGCGCTTGCATTTGAAACAATCACCAAAACGGAAGGGGTGCCTGCAAACACAATACTTGATGTAACGAGGCGGATTGCCGCCGCTGCTGGCACTGGAGGTATGGTTGTCGGTCAAGTTGTAGATATGGAGTCTGAGGGCAGAAAAATTGAGCTTGAAACGCTCGAATTCATGCATTCCCACAAAACTGGCGCATTAATCGAGGCGTGCATTGTTTGCGGAGGGCTTCTAGGCGGAGCAACTTCCGAACAGTTGGCGGAGCTGAGCCTTTATGGGCAAAAGATTGGTCTCGCGTTTCAAATTGTTGATGATATCCTCGACCTAGAAGGCGAACAAGAGAAGCTCGGCAAGACAGTTGGAAGCGACCTGCGCAAGCAAAAATCAACCTTTCCTGCAATACTTGGCTTGGAAAAATCAAAAGAAAAGGCTCTGCAAGTCACCCAAGAAGCCTTAAAAGCGGTAGAAAACTTCGACACGCGTGCAGAACCGCTCCGCGCTATTGCACGATTCATAGTTGAACGCAAGACATAAAGTTAAGCAACGAAATTCTCTTCAAGAAAAGCTATGAATTAACACACTAGGCGCTGGTCTACGCTTTTCTGCAGAGGTGTCGAACTAAGAATGTCGCAAAAGAACGCAAGTTTCCTACGCCGAGAAGTACTGCCAATAGGGCTTGTTTTCCTTGCGGCAGTGACGCTTCGGGCTGTATACCTGTTGGAATACAAGGCACATATCCCCTACTATTACCGCGTTACCCTAGACTCCGCTTACTATGACGCATGGGCGCAGAGGGTCGCCGAGGGAAAAGGATATGGGCCGATGCCATTCTATATGGCGCCGCTTTACCCCTATTTTTTAGCACTAATTTACAAAATCGCTGGGCACAACTATCCTATTATTTATCTACTTCAGGCGGTGCTAGGCACTATAAACACAATTCTTGTCTACATCATCGGGAGAAAGCTTCTAAGCCGAGCGGTCGGTCTTGTTGCTTCTGGACTACTGCTCATTTACTCGCCACTAATCTATCTTGAGACCAAGCTTCTTACTGAGATACTTGCCATAACTTTGAATCTAGCCTCAATTTCCGCTCTGATTTATGCCACCGAGCGGCAATCAGCTAGCAGGTTTCTAGCCTCAGGACTGGCTTTCGGAATTAGCGCTTTATGCCGCCCTGCTGCCCTCATAATGGCCCTGCTCGCAGTTCTATGGCTCTTGCTAAAGTACAAACGCAATAACCAAACAATCTGCTACACTGCAATCCTGCTAGTTGGCGTGGTGATTCCGATTATCCCAGTTACTGCTCGGAATTACTTTATAGGCAAGGACTTTGCCTTGCTTTCCACAAATGCAGGAATCGTGTTTGCCCAAGGGAACAGCGAATATGCAACCGGAATATCCACTCCGCTACCAGGGTTTAGCGGCACAATTCTTACCCAACAGCAGGAGGAAATGGCTCAGGCATCGAGTGCACTCGGCAGGCAAGTCAAGCCATCCGAGTCATCGGCATATTGGTTCAGGCTCGCCTTGAGCTTCATTTGCAAGCACCCATTCGAGTACCTGAAACTTCTTGGCCGCAAAGTCATCTGGTCGCTCCACAACCGCGAATCTCCCTGCAGTTATAATATTTATTATGAGCGCGAATATGTTCCTATTCTTCGCTGGCTTGCTTTGCCATTTCCCTTCCTTGCCGGACTCGGGTTATTTGGATGGAAAAGATTGCGCGATCGACAGGTCAGCATTCTTGGTCTATACATACTTTCGATTTTCTTAAGCCTAATGATTTTTTCCGTAAGTTCTAGATATCGTGCGCCGATGGTCCCGGCATTAGCAATTTTTTCTAGCTATGGGCTACTAGAAGCAACCAAGCTTGTTTTAAGAAGGAACATCCGCGGCATTATTTGCTTCATATTGTGCATCACTCTGATGTTTTTACCTTCACTAGTGCGTTTCCCAACCCCCACAGTGACAGCAGAAGCGCCGACTAATATGGGATGGAGCTACATGGAGCAGGGCAAAGTCAAAGAGGCGATAGTCCAGTTCAAAAGGGCGCTGGAAATGAATCCAGAATTCTCACATGCGCATAACAACTTGGGCATTGCGTTAGCAAGACAGGGCAAAATTGACGAAGCCATCGCTGAATATGAGAAAGCCTTAAGACTCACACCCAACTACCCTGAAGCACATTTCAACCTTGGCGACGCACTTGTGCGCAAGGGCAGGCTCGATGATGCAATCGCCCACTACCAAGCATCAATCCGGCTTAGGCCAGACTATGCCCCAACGCACGTTCACCTTGGCAACGCCCTACTTTTAAAAGGTCTGTACGACGAAGCAATTGCCAACTATCAAAAAGCACTCCAACTTGACCCAGAAGTGCCGGATGCGCGACACAATCTGGAGGTCGCCATTGCCACCAAAAATCTGCTTGAGGGTTCAAGCAAAAAGTCAAAGCAGAATCTGGCAATAGAACACTACAACAGAGCGAATGGCTTACTACGTGAAGGCAAGTTTGATGAAGCTGTAAAGGAATATAAGAAGGCATTGGCTTTTGATCCAAAATTTGGCCGTGCACACAACAACCTTGCGGTAGCGCTTTTTATGTCAGGACGATATGCGGAAGCATGGAACGAGGTCATGCTCGCAAAGAAATATGGCGCCGAGCCAAATCCCAACTTCCTTAGGGGACTATCAAAAAAGATGCCACAACCCTGAGCGCATGGCCCTGAAGCTTCTAGCTGGAGAAAAGGAAGTCTTGCCAGCTACGCTCACGCTGAACCCACTGCGCGCTAGTTAGCAACCGGACAGTGAGCTTCGTAATTTCGCAATCTCATCTCGATTTCGGGTGCAGCCGGTGAGCCCTGAGTTATAGCGAGCTGAAGCGCTCTGCGGGCCGTGGATATAGCTTGGTCATAGCGGCCAGCGGCGGCATAGGCGGCTGCAAGCGTATCCAGCAAACCCGAATCCTCATATCTGACGGCCTCGCATGCCGCTTTCGCCAGTTTTATCGCCTCTAGCGCATCGCGGTAAGTAGGCTTCTTCTGGGTTGCTAGCAACCAAGCCAGATTGTTCTTCGCCTCAGGCCAGTTTGGGCGAAGCTTTAATGCAACTCGGCAACTTTCAATTGCCTCACGCACTTTTCCTAGCTCCCCCAATGTTATGGACAAATTATAATGTGCATCCGGCAGGAAAGGATCGAGTTCAATCGCCTTTTTATAACTCTCAACTGCCGCTCCCGATTTACCCTTTATGCCCAGAAGGATACCTAGATTGATGTGTGCTTGTGCATAATCCGGCTTCGCCATTAGAGCCTTATTGAAGTGCATGGCCGCTTCATCAAGCCTTCCCTGCTTTAGAAGAAGTCCTCCGTAGTTGTTATGAGCCCGCGCATGCCTGGGATCTATTTTCAAAGCTTTTTGGAAATGAAAAGCGGCTTTTTCAAAGTCCATGCTTTCAAAATATGCAATTGCCAGATTATGATGTACATCTGCCCAAGTAGGTTCGATTCTCAATGCCTTCTTGAAATGCTTGATTGCCTGAGCATGTTTCCCTAGAGCGGTTAATGCAAGGCCAAGGTTGTTTTCGGCAACTGGATTTTCCTTTGTCACTTTTAGGGCATGGCTGAACAACGTCACGCTATCTCGCCAATGCGTCACTTGCCTTAATGTCGTTGCCGCTAGAATTATGACAAGAACACAAGCTACTGCTGAGAGAATAAGATTTCGTCTGACATCTGCTGTCTGGCACTTTATCCCAACCTGCTTGCCAGTTCGGATAGATTCAATTAAATCAGGGATTCCCCACGCTAGAATAACAAACAAGCCAATCAATGGTATATATGTGTATCTATCTGCCATCGCCTGCCAACCAACCTGGACAAGGCCAATCACAGGAACTAAAGTGCCCAAATACCAGAACCACCCAAACACAAGATATGGCCGTCTTCGGGACTGCCAGAGCACCAAGGCAGTAATGGCAACAATAATCACAAGCGCACCCACCATTTTCCAAGTAACTATTACGGTTGGGTATGGATAAAAGACCGATAGGCCGCTTGGAATTATCATCTTGCCAATATATGAGACATAGGAGATTAATGCATTGCCTATGCGCATTCCAACCGGGTAACGCTCCAGCGTGGCGACACTGAGGCCCTTCTGCTGAGCGATATACGTGACTATTGCAGAACTAATGGTAAGCCCAAAAAGGGGTATTTTCTCAACCAATAGTTTCTTATTTGTAAGCGTAGAGAACAACGAGTGATTAGCAGCGCTAAAACGGCGAAGAGGCCAGAAATCCATGAGGAGAAGAACGAATGGGAGCGTCAAAACCATGGGCTTTGCCATCAATCCAAGAGCAAAGAAAGCGATAACTGGGATATAAGTTGCAATCCTAGGAGATTGAACATATCGGATGTAGGCTAATATCGCAATCATCCAAAAAAGGGTGCTTAGAACATCCTTTCTCTCTGCTACCCAGGCAATCGACTCAACATGAAGCGGATGCACGGCAAACAAAGCCGCAACAAACCCACTCTTCCAAATCGACCCAGTAAGAATGCTAAAAATACCAAAAAGCAATAGCGTGTTTGCTATGTGTATAAGCAAACTTACGAGGTGGTGACCTATGGGATTCAAGCCGAAAAGCTGGCAGTCGAGCATGTGAGACAACCATGTAATAGGATGCCAGTTGCTTTCGTGCATTGTGGTGAACGCCCAGCCAACGTTTGCAAGCGTAAAGCCCCCCCTAACATGACTGTTGTCTGTCACATATTCGTCGTCGTCATAATTTATAAAGCCATTGCCGAATAGAGGCACAAAAGCAACGATGGCTACAAGCACAAGCAAACATCCAACCAAATATGACCTATACATTTTGACAAAGCCATCCATTCCGCGAGCAAACCTCCCTTAGCCTTTGGATATGTGGTAAATGAAATCCTCAAAAGGGATTTTAGCTTGTTTCGAATTTAATTTCGTGGTGCCTGAAAAATGCCAACCGCCTTGCCGAACCCCACTTCAAGAATAAGGTTTGCGACATCTTAATCTCCCTAATCAATCTATTCGCCGGGGTCGGGCATTTTTTGAGATAGTGAGTTCAGCAATGCAGGCACCGGATTAAACCCATACCTCTTGCAGAGATGTATTTCTTCCCACGCCTTAGCATATTCTCCTTTGTAAAAGTATGCCGCCGCCAAGTTATGGTGCGCTTCAGCATGGTCTGGCCTGATTCTTATGGCGCGTTTATATTCCTTTATTGCTTCGTCATACTTCTTTTGAAGCAACAAAACATTGCCCAAATTGTTTAGTGCCTCTGGGTATTCGGGCTTGTAGCGAATAGCCTCGCGATATGCCTTAATCGCTTCATCAAACCTGCCAAGTCGCTTTAGTGCCAACCCCATATTGTAATGCGCCTCAGCAAACGAAGGCTTTAGCTCAATAGCCTTTTTGTACTCTGCCAAAGCCTCGTCATACTTGCCTTGATCAGCAAGCATTTTTCCTATGCTAAGGTGGGCGCCGGCGTCGTCCTGCTTGATTCCCAAAGCCCTGGAATAGTTTTGCAGTGCCTCTTTTGCCTTGCCTTGGGCAGCGAGAACATTACCCATGTTATAGTAGGCCCTTGGGTCATTTGGGTTGAGTTTGAGCACCTCTTTGTATTCGCGGATGGCGTCGTCGTACATGCCTAATTGAGCATATGCATTCGCCAAGTTACCGTGCGCATCGCCATACATCGGTGAAATTTCAAGCGCCCGCTTGTAGTGCGGAATCGCCTCCTCCAGTCGCCCCTGCCATGCCAGGGCAATTCCCAAGTTATTGTGTGCCGTGTCGTTATTTTCCGTAACAGCAAGTGCGCGTTCGAACAAGGTTATGCTGTTCTTCCAATACCCTACTTGAAACCATGTGCCTATCATTAAAGCAACAATTGCGATGCATGCCGCAAATGGAAAAACGGTCGCCTCTACTTTCTGCCTTCCATCCTCTTTGCCATCGGAATTACTCTTTCTCCTAGTCAATTCGGGTATTCCCCAAGCAATGGCTATGAAGAGACCAATCAGTGGTATGTATGTATATCTGTCAGCCATCGCCTGCATGCCAACCTGGACAAGACCAATCACTGGTACCAAAGTGCCGAGATACCAAAGCCAACCCACCACCAGATATGGTCGCCTGCTCGCAAGCCGCCACACAAAATACGAAATGCTTGCAAGTACAATGAATCCCCACAGGACCTTCCACATCGCCAGGTCTCTACCAGGATGCGGATAAAAGCATGCTAAATCGTTTGGCCAGAGCGTTTTTCGAATATAGCTTGAATATGCAGCAAATGCATTAGCTATTCGAACCCCGAATGGGTAAAACTCAAAGGTTTGAACCGAACCCTGTTTCTTCTGAGCATAGAAGGTTATCACACACGACACAAGGGTCATCAGAAAAAGCGGTGTTTTCTCCCTCAAAAGGTTCATATTTTCACTAAACCTAACAAAACCCTTGCCTGATTTTCGCCCATTCGCTAAATTGCCTGCCTTATGCGTTCCATACACGCCGCCAGATACACAAAGCCCTAAATTACTAGAAAACGTCGTACGACCAAGGGGCCAGTAGTCCATTAGAAGGAGCACGAATGGAAGCGTTACGAGCATTGGCTTTGACATCAAACCAAGTGCAAACAAAATAACGACCGGCAAATAAGTTCCCAGACGCGGGGATGACGCATATCGGAAATATGCCAACATGGTAAGTAGCCAAAAGAAGGTGCTTAGAACATCCTTTCTCTCTGCAATCCATGCAACCGATTCGACATGCAATGGATGTATGGCAAATAGCGCTGCCACAAAGCCGCTTCTCCACACACATCCAGTCATTAACATGAGCACCGAAAAGAGAAGCACAACATTTGCTACATGAAATACCAAATTGGTCAAATGGTGGCCCATAGGATTAGGTCCATAAAGTTGGGCATCGAGCATATGGGATAACCATGTAAGCGGATGCCAGTTGCTCTCGTGAATTTTGGTAAAAGCCCACACAATGCTCGGCGCCGTTAGACCTGCTTGCACTGGTGGGTTATCCGTTACATACTTATCGTCGTCATAATTAGTAAAGTCATGTCGAAGAACAGGCCAATAGACCGCAACTGTAATAATGACAAGTAATAATCCCACTAAATATAGGGAGCGCATTCCAAACCACCTTCCACTTCTTGCAAATGCCTTTGATGATACAAGAATTAGACATGAAGGAGGGTCACTCCTTGCCTGCTTTGATTGCCAAAAATTTCCTAAATTCGTGGTCAGGCTTAAAACCATGCTTCTCTGCCAGGCAAAGCTCCTCCCAGGCACGTTTGTATTCTCCTGCTATGAAGAATGCAACTGCCAAGTTGAAGTGTGCCTCAGCATAACTGGGTCTAATTTCGACAGCCTTAGTTAGATATTTTATTGCACTTTGGTTGTCTCCTTTTTGGCCTAATACTGAACCGAGGTTCATCAGCGCCAATACATGGTCAGGCTTTATTGCTAATGCCTTTCTAAATTCCGCCTCTGCTTTTTCAAGCCTCCCTCGCGAACAAAAAGCAATCCCAAGATTGTAGTAGACATCGGCATCATCTGCGGTTCCCCTCAATGCTCTTGCGAACTCCGCCCCTGCAGAGTCCAAGTCTCCCTTCTCAGCCAAAGTAGTTGCTAAGTTCAAACGAGCATCGGGGTAATCCGGCCTAATCTCGAGAGCTCTTCGAAAATGAGCAACCGCTTCATCGATTCTGCCTTTTTCTTTGAGTGCCACCCCTAGGTTGTGATGTGCAAGCCAATTATGCGATGTCACTTTAATAGCATGGCTGAAGAGAGTCTGGCCATTCTGCCAATAACCAACCTGCACCCAGGTGGAAACCATTAGGACAGCGATGACCAATGGGGCTGCAATAGTGAATATCATGGACTCCGAAAACCGAGAAAAAGAAAATTTTTCTTCCCTGCTCATATATTCAGCCATGCTGGGCGCCAGCCATGCAATCATTATGAAGATGCCAATTAAAGGAATATAAGTGTATCTATCTGCCATTGCGTGGGAGCCGACCTGAACGAGCCCAATGACTGGGACAATGGTGATAAGATACCAAAACCACCCTACGGGAAGAAACGGCTTACGCTTACCTATCGCAAGCACCAAAAACGTTATTGCAACTATTAAGAGAGCTGCCCCGAGCACCTGCCACTCTGGAACTGAATCACCCGGATGCGGGTAGAATACTGCAAGCCTTCGTGGCCAGACGGTCTTTATAAGGTAGCCTACACACGCAACCAAAGAATTTGACAATCGGATTCCTAATGGAATGGCTTCCAAACTTGCCAGGGCCCTGCCGCCTTTTTGAGCGATAAGTGCCCCGACGCTCGCGCCAAATGCGAGTATTAAAAGAGGTATTTTCTCAGCTAAAAGACTCTTGACTGAAATCCTATTAATTAGCGAATGGCTTGACAGCGCAGTACGCCCAATAGGCCAGTAGTCCATGAGGAGGAGCACAAGCGGAAGAGTTACCAGCATCGGCTTGGCCATAAGACCCATTGCGAAAAACACAACAACAAGGATGTAGGTTCCAATCCTCGGAGAAGAGGCATACCTGACATATGCCCACAACGTCAACATCAAAAACAGTGTACAAAGCACGTCTTTCCGTTGAGCGACCCACGCCACCGATTCTACATGAAGTGGGTGCACGGCAAACAACGCCGCAACAAACCAGCTCTTCCATGCTGAGCTAGTCATCTTATTTAAGACGGCAAACAGCAACAAGGTGTTTGCGATATGAAGAAGCAGATTTGTTAGGTGATAAATAAACGGTTTTTCTCCAAACAAGGTGTGTTCCAGCATGTACGATAGCCAAACCAAAGGGTGCCAGAAACAAGCTTCCGTTGTTGTGAACGCCCAGGTTATCCCCTCAACCGTCAGCCCACGCTTGACATGGTCGTTCTGTGTAATATAGACATCTTCATCAAAACCAACAAAATCGAAGTTTAATACTCGCCAATATACTGCAATTATTATTAAGACTAGAAGAAATAAGCGCACATAGCTAGCCAAATTAGGTTTATCTACCATCTGGATTTACCTGCCTCTTCCGCAGCATCTCCAGGGCTTGCTTTGCTGCCCTCAAATTCGGATTAATGCTAACAGCCTTTGCGAACTCCACAGTGGCCTCATCAAATCGGCCCAAGCCAGCCAATATTGCTCCAAGGTTGTAGTGCACAAGGGCATTGGTTGGATTGAGGGATATAGCTTTTTGGTATTCACTAATGGCTTCATTAAAACGCCCCAATTTAGAGAGTGCATTACCCATATTGGTGTGTGCATCGGCATATTCAGGTTTGGCTCGAATAGCAGCGAAATAGTGGCAAATTGCCTCGGTATACCTACCCTCAGCCGCAAGAGCAACTCCCAAATTGTTGTGCATCAACCAATTATTATGCGTGACGGCGATTGCATGCCGATACAAAGAGATGCTATCTTGCCAGTAGCCAACTTGAACCCAGGTGGAGAACATTATAACACCGACTGATATTCCAGCCGCCAATGGCAGAACATTTGAAGTGAAATAGTAAGGCAATCTGCCCTTCAACCTTTCGCCTTGCTTACCTTTGATTCTCAAACACCCGACCACGTCCGGAACCCCCCAAGCGATCATAATAAATAGACCAATCAGTGGTATGTATGTATATCTGTCAGCCATCGCCTGCCCGCCAACCTGAACAAAACCAATGACAGGAATAAGGGTGCTAAGATACCAAAGCCAGCCTGTTATGAGGAATGGTTTGGTACGTCTCGTAAACACCGCGACCAAAGAAATTGCCAAGAGAACTAGCATCGCCAAAACAACCTGCCAAGTTGCAATTAAATTACCAGGATGAGGATAGAAAACCGCTAAGTTCCTTGGCCAGAACATCTTGCCTATATAGTTGACATATGAGAGAACGGCATTAGCTGTGCGGATTCCTAGAGAGTACTGTTCAAAAGAACCAACAGCACCACCCTTCTGCTGAGCAATGTATGTTATAACGCAAGACAAGATAGCTAAAATTAACAAAGGTACCTTCTCAAAAAACAGCCCCCTCATGGAAGCCGCTCTTTTAGTTGGCGATGAGCAAGAAGGAATGGACGAAGAAACACGGCAGAGGGGCCAATAATCCAAAAGAAGGAGCACAAAGGGAAGAGTCACCACCATTGGCTTTGACATTAGACCGAGGATAAAGAAAACAACAACTAAAGCATATTTGGTGAATATCGGATTTCTAACATATCCGATATATGCCAATATTGTGAGTAAAAAGAAAAACGTGCTTAGAACATCCTTTTTCTCTGCGACCCATGCTACTGACTCCACGTGAAGAGGATGCAAAGCAAACAACGCCGCAACGAAAGCACCCTTCCATTGTGAACTGGTTATCTTACTCAGCAACCCAAAAAGCAATAGGGAATTCACTATGTGAAACATCAAATTAACAAGGTGATGACCAGCAGGCTTTAGCCCAAAGAGCATGCAATCGAGCATGTGAAAAATCCAAGTAAGGGGATGCCAGTTGGCGGAATAGAATGATGTGAAAGCCCAATTAAGATTCTCTAAGCTTATCCCTGTCCTGACGTGCTCATTTAAAAGCACATATGGCTTATCATCGAAAACAAAATCGTGTCCCAGAACTCGACAGAAAACAGCCCCAGTTGCAAATGTCAGAATTAGACCAATGGCAATTGAAAGTCTGTTCGCATGCAGATGCATCACCCTCCGGAATCAGCAATTCGCTCATAAATGTAAATATCGTGTTGCTCAGGTAGTCCGCGGCCGTCCGCATCCCTATCCCAAAGATACAAAGTAAACTCCGGAGAGAGTATATCAATAATGCCAACTGTATGATAATTGTTCATAAGCTGATTTACAAACCAGCCGAATACTATATTGGCCGATCCCCTAGCAATACGCCATGAACTTTGCATATTAAAGAAAATTAAATACTTTTGCTTTGTTCTACCAAGAAGCCGAATCATGTCACGCTACACATCTCTACAGCATATTTTTGGACTCCCATGAGCGGGTATGTGTAAATATAAGGCACGGCTGAACGACGATGTGCATAGAAGGGTATCTGTGGTTCAGATCCAAATACTACAATTCTGTCCCTTTCAGTAGTATGCCTCCGGATATACTTGGCTATCTCTATTGATTCTGGAAACGGGCTGTGCCCGTAAACAGCTCTGCAAAGCATACGACCGTCTGTTTTAAACAAAAGATCCTCCTGCGTGTAAAGACCATAGTTTGATGCGAATATAAAAATAATGACGGGTATAAAACCGAGCGATGGGACTTTCGATTCTCTCAATACACGATTTATTGAGACGACGCTTCTAGCAACGAATAACGAGGCTGCGGGTAGCAAAAGTATGAAGTAATGCTGGCGAAAGTAGAGACCTGGACAACCAGCTAGGAATGAAAATACCAGCAAACCCACAAGAAACGCCGCATGCTCACGGGATTTCCTATCCCAAATAAACGCCGTCAGCCCAAATGCCGACAGAAACCATAGAGGCAAAACTGGTACCCCTATAACTTCGGCCGTTAGATTGAAATTCTCGATTCCGAAAGGAAGTGTGGTCAAGCTTGTATATTCGCTTGCATACTTAACCGTCCAGAACCAAAACTTTTCAAAAACCCCCACCGCCAAGAGTATAGCGCACGTAACAACGTAGGGAACTGCAACCCCAACCGCCAGTAACCCTTCTGCATTAAGTAGCCTTGGCAACACAACTGAACGATTACTTAATCGAAGGTAGAAAGTATAAAGAATAGCAAAGATTGCAAAAAACATCCCATGCTGCTTAACAATAATCGCAAAACCAAAAAGCAAGCCGCTTAAGAAGAACATCGATGGCCGCCCTTTTGTGTAGGCTTTCAACAAAAGAAGCAAACCACCAACTGCAGGCAGTATGACAAAATGCTCAGAGTTGGCCCACAAACTTTGTATCCACGGGCTTATGGAGAACATAGCAAAGCTAATCCCTGAAATGACCCCAGCACACTCGCCCATCAAACGCTTGCCAACAAAGTAAATAAGAATAATAGTAGCAACATTTACGCCCAGAAGACCAAGGTGAATCCCAGCTATCGTCTGGCCAAAGAGTAGCATGATTAGCGCGTAGACAACATAGATTCCAGGCAACTTCATACTGTATGCCAGAAGGTAGGGCAGTACTCCATCAAGCATGAGTTGTGCCATATAGGCATATTCGCCTTCGTCCCTCTCCAATGGAACACCTAGAAATCGGATTCGGACTATAATGATAAGCGCTATTGTAAGGAGAAGCGCTCCGCGAAGAACCCAAATGTAATGCCACTTAAGCTTTTCTCGCAAGTTTTTCAAACGCATGTTTTCTAATTATGCTTCGAAAAATTGCACTTTCTGCACTATTGCGACTGAGGGGAATTAAAATTCAAAAAAAGCATTTATATTTGTTGCGTGGCAAGTCTAACACGAGGTTTGACGCGGTGTCAACACGGGCTAGAATTAATCTGCTCACTTTGGTTGACCCTCATCATAGCCTATGCTATACTTTTTCAAGAATTTTTAAAGATACTTTGGCGGCAAACAAGAATCAAAATGAATGTTGGGTTAATAATATTGCCCTGGCGATTTTTTAGCGTAGATTACATCTGGCCCGTTGTGGATGTAATTGTAGTCGCCTTTGTCATTTACAAGCTAATGATGCTTGTAAAAGGCACGCGCGCATGGCAGATAATGTGGGGATTAGGAATATTCTTCCTCTTAGTTTTTATAAGCGACTACCTCCACCTCCGAGCACTCAACTGGATACTTAGAGTATTTGTCCCCTTGGGCCCGGTTGCGCTTGTAATCCTCTTTTTTCCAGAGCTTCGCCATGCCCTTGAGGAAATTGGCCGGCTAAAATTTCTAGGCCACGGTTTCCATGCTCTAGGGCGAGAAGACATCATGGACTTCGTTGATCAACTTAGCAAGGCTATTGCCGAGATGTCAAGGACCAAAACAGGCGCACTTATTGTAATAGAACGTGACGTTGGCCTTGACAACATTATTGCAACTGGCAACAAGCTTGATTCGGCTGTTTCCGCTGAGCTTCTGAAGACAATATTTCATCCCGGCAGTCCGCTCCACGATGGGGCGGTTATAATCCGAGGCAACCGAATCGTTGCTGCGAGCTGTACGCTTCCTCTTAGCGACAATCCAAGGTTTGGTACGATGATTCATACCAGACACAAAGCAGCTCTAGGGGTCGCTGAGGAGAGCGACGCAATCGTATTGGTTGTTTCGGAAGAGACGGGAACAATTTCTTATGCAGCAGAAGGAGAGCTTCTCCGCGGGTTGAGCCCTGAACAGGTCCGCGCAAAGCTTATTGAAGCGTTCCAACTTACCCCAGAAGACGAGAGGAGGTTCAGGCTCGGGCGAACGGTCTCAAACGCATTCTTAAAAGTGCGCATTGGGAGCACGCCAGGCGAGCGGAGAAACCCATGATTAGGCACAACTTCCCATACAAACTACTTGCCTTGGGTATAGCGCTCGTCATATGGTTCTATGCCAACAAGGGATACAACCCAAACGTCTCCAAAGAACTATCCGGCATTCCGCTGGCAGTCCGCAAGGTCGAACCAGGCCTAATTGTTACCAGCAAACCTGCTACAATCAAGGTCATCCTCGAAGGTCCTCGCGAGCATGTCGACGCAATAGCTGCAGACCCAGAGGAAATACAAGTGCACGTCAGCGCCCGAGGGAAGGGAGAAGGCAAGCATAAGTTACCAGTAATTGTTACTCCCCCCCAAGGCTATGCTGGGCTAGTGCGGGGCACAGCCGTTCCCAGCGAAGTCTTCATCACCCTCGTCCGTGAGGCTCGACGGGTTATGAAAGCGGAGGTTGATTTTGCCGGCAGTCCCCCCGTAGGCTTTCGTTTTGGCGCTCCCTCATTTACGCCTGCTAAGGTAGTTGTTCGGGGAATGCCCGAGCTCGTAAACCGCATAAGCCGCCTAACCGCAACTGTGCAACCAGGAGAACTAAGAGAGGGAATCATAGAGGGAGACTATCTATTAATTGCGCGGGACAGCAACGACCGCGAGATTCGCGGAATTGATATATCGCCAAGCAAAGTTCACCTTCGACTTAGTTTAGAGAAAGTCCCTGCTAGTCGCATGGTATTTGTATGCCCCACAATTGTTGGACGCCCCCCTTTCCCTTACAAAGTAAGCAACATTGACGTCCAACCGCAGACAGTAGCACTGAATGGCCGGCCGGAGCATTTGATGCGTATAAGCACGGTGGGAACTGAGACGCTAAACCTCTCAAATCGTACTCGGTCTTTTACTCAGCGTCTCAAGATAGTGCCTCCCCCAGGAACTTCCATCTCGAATGGAAGCAGAGTTCAAGTTAGCGTCCAAATTGCCTTAATTCAGCCTGAGGCGCCAAGCTCTCCGCCCAAACCCAATAACGAACCGCAGTGACCAAGCATATAGCAAGCAGAACTCAAGGAATTATGCTGCCTTATCCTGCGATTCCTCCTCAAAACCTTCTGTGGAGAGTTCGTTCAGAAACGCCTCAACAACCTTGGGATCAAACTGGGTGCCACTGTTATTCTTCAACACCTCAATTGCTTTGCTTATGGAAAACCCTTTCCTGTATGGCCGGTTCGAAGTTAAGGCATCGAAAGCATCTGCGACAGCGATTATGCGCGCAAAAAGGGGTATTTCTTCCTGAGCAAGCCCTGAAGGATATCCTGTTCCATCATAACGTTCATGGTGATATAGAATTCCCGGCAGTATCAAATCAAGATTTTGCGAGCCGCGGATGATAGAACCGCCTAACTGCGGATGTGCCCTGACAAGTTTAAGCTCATCTTCCGTAAGACTTGCCGGTTTTTCAAGCACACAGTCCGGCACGCCAATTTTCCCGATATCGTGAAGTCGGGCAGCCATATGTAGTAGCTCCAACTGCTCATTATCTAGCCCAAAATGCTTGCCAATCAGCAAAGCATACCTGCTGACATTTTCCGAGTGGTTTCGCGTATATGGGTCTCGGGCATCTATGGCTGCAGCCAAGACCTTAATCGCACTTCCTGTCGGGTCTTGCAAGAACATAGAGACATGAGAAGGATCACTTGCACGCATCCCACTGCCGGCTTTGTAAGCACATATTCGGTCACGCCCAAGTCGCTTTGCCTGATAAAGCGCCGAATCCGCCGCCATTATCAAACCCATTTTCTCCTGGCTGTGGTGCGGGTATACAGCTATCCCTATGCTTACCGTCAAGCTTATTGCTTGGTTCTCGGCATCCCCTATCAATTCTTTGGTAAGCTTAAACGCGTGTGCGGATACAGCTTTTCTAATCCTCTCGGCAGTTTTCAAAGCACCGAGCAATCCTTCCCCAGGTAGTATAATGGCAAACTCCTCACCACCATATCTAGCTGCAATGTCCTTTTCATGTAGATTTCGCTTAATTAAGCCAGCTATCTGGCGGAGGATATCATCACCAGCCATATGTCCCAGCGAATCATTAATCAACTTGAACCTGTCAATATCAAGCATCAGCAGAGCAAGTTCGTCCGATTGCTGCTTGGCATGGTCAATCTCTTCTTGCAACCTTGCTTGAAAGTAACCATGGTTGTAAAGCCCAGTTAGATAGTCCAAATTAATTTGTGAAAGCATTTCTTCCTTATGTTCGAGCAATCGCAGAATTTCATTGAAAGCACTAGCAACCTGACCTATTTCATCGCACCTATGGTCATCCGTAAACCTTGCCAACCCTCCTTTGACCACAGCATGCAAACGACTGACAAACTGCGTGATTGGACGAAAGATAATCGCTGAGAATATTGAGGCCAGCATGATGGAAAATATAACGGATGTTAACAAAAAAATGCACCCATACGCCTCATTTGGGCCAGCTCACTTTCAAGCTGGCTGGCAGACATTTCTACTCCCACGACGCCCACCAGCTGGCCCGAGCCGTCCAGTATTGGCGCATATCCGGATATCCAATTACCCCAGGGGGCATGCTTGACCTTCGCAACGGATGACGGGCGCAAAAGCGCTTCCCTCAGTTCTGGTAGTTGCGATGCGTCAAAGTTGTCGCCGATGTGGCGAACAAGCTTTGGGTCTTGCTCCGTGCCCACGAGAAATTTCCATATCTCGAGATTCTTGCTCGGATGCAGTATATAGATACGTCTTACCTCGGGATTTGCAGCTCTAAAGCGGACTAATAGTTTCTTTGTTTGCCTGTATGCTTGTGTATCTTCGTCTCCGCGCTCACGAAGAAGCTCAAGCTCTTCTGCGTTAATTTGTAGGGCAATGCTGCTCGCAAAAAATGCAGGCCTTTCGCATATCTCATCGAAGAGTGTTTGGCGAGCATAGTAGTAAAATGCACAAATACCGCTTGTGCCCACCAATATTACCAGACAGGCAACAAGAGCGCACAGCTTCCAACGCCAAGATGATTGGCCTGACGCTTTTGCTTTTTGAATACCAATTTTCCGCATAACTTACTATTAATAATTGGCAATAATAAGCTTGCTCTTGAGTTTTAATTTGTGGGGATTTTTGCGAAGGCATACTCTACTTAAACTCTAAGATTTCAGCCTTTAGGCTACCCATTGTCTTTACAGTATCGAACATTGCGCCGGTATCGCCTTCTGCTAGCTTGATGTGCGTTGCGTCCACAAAGTCAGATGGAAGCGTCGGGTCAATTGGTATCCACTCGCCTACGTAACTCTCCGCCCAAGCATGGTAGAAAAACCCACCCTTCCAATGCACTAGACCAGCCACGAGTTTGGTAGGAATTCCAACGGCTCGTGCGAGAGCCGCATAAAGTATGGCGTAATCACGGCAAACACCGGTTTTCGTATGAAGCACATCCAGAGATGACCTGACAATTCCGATATTCCCTTTCGATTGCATGTTAGCATGAACCCATGACCTTAAGCGAGCAGCAGCAAGATAGGCATTCTTTTCGTTGCCTATGATATCTTTAGCCGTCTGCCGGATTTCAGAGTTTGTGGGTTGGACATAGGGGCTGTCACCAAGATACTTCTCCAGATTCGGATTCTGAATAGGCAAGTTAGGTGCATTCGCTGGAACGAAGTCGGAAGAAGCGATCTCATACTCAGCCGACGGCTTTTCGCCAGAGGCATAAGTCACCTTCTGACGCTTATCGCTAATTGCCAGCGATTTGTCGGACAGCCCAATCAACCTTACCTTCATATATCTTACCTGCCGCGGATTTGGGATATCGGTTGTGGTTGGCGCCGACGTCATAACTGCAAGATCTGCGGGAGGTGTGTAGGCTCCTCCAATATTTTGCGCAACCTCTTGGGGTTCGCGGAGCATCACCATCCCCATTAGGGCGGTTACTTTCAGAACCTCGCCATTTTCATCTTGCCAACATGTCATTTCGCCCAAGGGTGTTAGGTTTTTTACGACAAAGGCATCATGGACCTTATCACCCAGCTTAAGCTCCTCTTTTCGCAATACTTCAATCTGAAGATCGTCGAGCATTAAGCTGATGGGATTGAAACACTTAACTGTCATTTTGTCGCCAATTTTTAGCTTCATCATGGCCGGGAAGAACGTGGAATCTCCAACTAGTTGACTTCCTTTCGGAATTGGAATCGTTTTTGTGCTCTTTTCGCCTTCTGATAAAAGCTCAGCCAAAACTTCCTTTTCGCTAAACTTTGCAGTAACCTTGGTAGTATGGCCGCCTGACGACATGTCAAATAATTGATAAATTGGCGCAAACTCTTTATTAAGGTAGATGGTAGTCTCCATAATGATTTCTACTGGCTCGCCCAGAGAAAGGAGGCGTGTAAAGCTTGTGCTTTCTAGCTTATAGCCCTCCTTACCCTGAAACTTTGCCTTGTCAATCGCAAACCTTGCATAACCAATCTTAGTATCGCCAAGATAGATTCCCATCCATGTTTCGCTCGGTATCTGTTGGCCATTAGCCGGTGCATGCGAGATAATTGCCGCCGACACCATTACTGTAGCCGCTTTTATGATTACTTTTGCCATGCTAAACCTACTAAACACTTTTGTCACACTCCATGAAAATTTCCGCTCCACATATTTGTAAGAGGAAATTTTATCCGCCACGCGCTACTTTCAGCCTGGTCAGCGCTCTTTTAAGTGCCGCCTCGGCACGGGCATAGTCAACTCCACGTGCGCGCTCCTTGAGGCGCTCCTCAGCACGCCGTTTGGCAGCTTCCGCGCGGGCAACGTCAATCTCTTCTGCACGCTCTGCCGAATCAGCTAAGATTCGGACGATATTTTTGCGGACTTCTATAAAACCCCCAGAGACCGCAAGGCGCATCACATTACCATCTTGTTGGTGAACCACCGCCTCGCCAATATCAAGCTCAGCAACCAGCGGGGCATGGTCTGCCAGAATTCCAAGGGAGCCTTCGATGCCCGGAACGACCAAGGAAACTGCGTCCACCTGCAGAACTACTCGCTCAGGGGTTGCTATTTCAAGTTTAAACGTTTTTTGCGGCATAATCGCACCAAGTATAATTGATGAGATACTAATGTATTTTAGCGACTATCTACCACCAGGCAAGGGTGAGCGAAAATATCTCTTAAGCTGCTTCCTTTATTTGCTTAGCTTTTTCCACCGCCTCATCTATGCCGCCGACCATATAAAATGCCTGCTCTGGGAGATCATCGTGCTTGCCTTCGATGATCTCCTTGAATCCTCTTATGGTTTCGCTGAGTGTTACATAGCGACCCGGCTGTCCTGTAAACTGCTCTGCAACAAAGTTTGGTTGTGATAGGAAAAGTTGGATTCGCCGCGCTCGATGGACCACTAACTTATCTTCCTCTGAGAGTTCCTCGATGCCAAGAATGGCAATGATGTCCTGCAGTTCTCTATATCTTTGGAGTGTTGCCTGAACGCTTCGAGCAACTGAGTAGTGTTCTTCGCCAACAATTCTAGGGTCAAGGATACGAGATGTCGAAACCAATGGGTCAACAGCGGGATAAATTCCCATTTCCACTATTCGACGTTCAAGGTAGGTTGTCGCATCCAGATGCGCAAATGTAGTTGCTGGTGCAGGGTCGGTGGGGTCATCTGCGGGCACATAGATAGCTTGAATCGAAGTGATGGATCCTCTCTTAGTTGAAGTAATTCGTTCTTCAAGCGCCCCAAGCTCAGTTGCAAGAGTCGGTTGGTAGCCAACAGCAGAAGGCATCCGCCCAAGAAGAGCTGAGACTTCCGAACCAGCCTGAACAAATCGGAAGATGTTATCAATAAAGAGCAAAACATCCTGTCTCAGCTCATCCCGAAAGTATTCAGCCATGCTAAGCGCCGAAAGCCCAACCCTGAGTCGGGCACCTGGCGGCTCGTTCATTTGCCCGAATACCATGGTCGTTTTCTCGATAACGCCTGACTCCTTCATTTCAAGCCATAGGTCGTTTCCCTCACGAGTACGCTCTCCAATTCCTGCAAACACTGAATAGCCGCCATGCTCAGTGGCAATATTCCTAATAAGCTCCATGATAAGAACAGTTTTGCCTACGCCTGCGCCACCGAACAGACCCACTTTTCCTCCTTTGGCATATGGGCAAAGAAGATCAATAACCTTTAGACCGGTTTCGAACTGCTCGGTAACAGTGCTTTGTTCCTCTAGCGAAGGAGCAGGACGGTGAATTGGATACCGTTTTTCAGTCTTCACAGGACCGGCGTTATCTATCGGCTCACCCAGGAGGTTGAATACTCGCCCAAGCGTCTCCTTCCCCACCGGAACTGTTATTGGACCGCCTGTGTCAATTGCTTTCATGCCGCGAACAAGCCCGTCAGTGCTTGCCATGGCTATGCATCTGACAACCTCGTTCCCGAGCATCTGTGCAGCTTCGACAGTCAAATTAATATTTCTGCTCTCGTCAACTATCTTGATTGCATTTAGAATTTCTGGAAGCTGGCCAATTGGAAATCTTATATCAACTACCGGCCCAATTACTTCGATAACTTGTCCTTCTGCCATGTCCTGAGCTCTCCATCCTAAGGGGCAAGTTTTATGTTCTCTTACGTAGAAATATGTCTCCTGCCTATTTTACTGCCTCCGCGCTACTAACAATCTCAGTAAGCTCTTTGGTGATTGCAGCTTGCCGAGCACGGTTATATTGCACGGTCAAATCGCTTATCATATCCTCGGCATTGTCCGTTGCCAAGGTCATAGCCGTCATTCTCGCCGCATGCTCGCTCGCCAGCGACTCAAGCATTGCCTGATAGATTTGATTATTTACATAGCGGGGCAGCAGACTAGCGAAAAGCGCTCCTGGGAGCGGCTCAAATATGTATTCTATCTGCTCTTGCCGCTCATCGCTAGACTGCGGCCGCACAGGCAACAACTGCAATTCAGTCACTTGCTGTTTTATAGCGCTGAAAAACCTGGTGTGCACAATGTACACAACGTCAACCTGCTTTGTTTCAAACAAGCTCATTATCTCTCGGCCAATCTGCCGGGCCTCGGCGAAAGTAATCTCAGATGTTGGCATTGGTAAGAAGGACGCGATGTCATAGCCACGCTTGACATAGTAGACATTTGCCCGGCGGCCAACTATGACAAGCTTGACATGCTCTTTGCCATATGGCTTTATCAGGGTGTCAACCTTGCGGATGACATTCGTGCTATATCCGCCTGCCATACCTCTGTCTGAGGTTATCACCAACACCCCTATATTCACCGGCTCGCGAACCTCTAAAAGAGGATGACTAATCTGCGCTCCAACTGCTGAAAGGTCCATAATTAGACTGTGCATTTCTCGAGCATAAGGGCGCCCCTCTGCAACTTTCGATTGGACGCGCTGCAAACGAGCTGCAGAAACAAGCTTCAATGCTTTGGTTATTTGCTGTACATTTCGAATCGTCTTGATTCGCCGTCGGATTTCGCGAATTCCTGCCATTCTATTTGCTTATCTCCGCCTTGAACTCGGCTTTGAATTCTTCAATTGCCTTCTTTAGTAGGTCCTCGGTAGCTTTGCTGAGCTCACCAGTTTTAGCGATTTGCCTACCGACATCAGGATACCTACCATTCATGAAAATATGGAACTCTTTCTCAAACTGCTTGACGGCCTCCAGAGGAACATCGTCCAGGTAACCATTATTTGCAACATAAATAATCATTACCTGGTGTTCGACTGGCATTGGCTCATATTGGGGTTGCTTGAGGATTTCTGTGAGCCGCGCGCCGCGGGCAAGTTGTTCTTGCGTAGCCTTGTCGAGGTCTGTAGCAAATTGTGCAAATGCTTGCACTTCACGATATCTCGCAAGATCTAATCTCAATCGGCCCGCCACCTGCTTCATAGCCTTAATCTGGGCGTTTCCGCCAACCCTAGAAACAGACACACCAACGTTGATGGCCGGCCTAACGCCCGCATAGAAGAGGTCAGCTTCAAGGAATATCTGGCCGTCGGTGATGGATATTACGTTAGTCGGAATGTATGCCGATATGTCACCCGCTTGCGTTTCAATTACAGGAATTGCTGTCAGCGAGCCACCACCAAGCTCATCGTTAAGCTTCGCGGCACGCTCCAGGAGTCTTGCATGTAGGTAAAATACATCCCCTGGATAAGCCTCACGGCCCGGTGGGCGTCTTAGAAGAAGAGAGATTTGCCTATATGCCTGGGCGTGCTTTGAAAGGTCATCATAAAATACGACGGCATGCCTTCCTGTGTCGCGAAACTCCTCGCCCATTGCGCATCCGGCATATGGTGCAAGATACTGAAGCGGCGCTGGGTCGCTTGCAGTTGCGCTTACAACTGTGGTGTACTCCATCGCGCCGAAATCCTCAAGAGTTTTCACAACTTGAGCGACAGTTGAAAGCTTCTGTCCGATTGCAACGTAGATACAGTAGATGTCCTTATCCTTTTGATTGATGATTGTATCAACTATGATTGCCGTCTTCCCAGTCTGCCGGTCGCCGATTATTAGCTCTCTTTGCCCTCTTCCAATAGGAACCATGCTATCAATAGCCTTCAAACCAGTTTGGAGAGGTTCCTTTACTGGTCGGCGGTCAACAACACCAGGTGCCCGAGCTTCCACATGGCGGAACTTATCGGTCACAATTGGCCCCTTGTCATCAAGCGGCTGGCCTAGCGCATTCACAACGCGCCCCTTCAGCGCATCGCCCACAGGAACCTGAACGATTTTGCCAGTTCGCTTGGCCACGTCACCTTCTTTTATTTCGATATCCGAGCCCAAAATGATACAGCCAACATTGTCTTCCTCGAGATTAAAAATCATCCCAAAGACGCCATTTTGGAACTCGATTAACTCGCCTGCCATGGCGTCGCTTAAACCATAAAGGCGAGCAATTCCATCGCCAACCTGAAGAACGGTGCCAACGCCGACCTCTTTCAGCTCTTTGCTATAAGCTCCCAGCTCCTTTTCAAGGATAGAAGTTACCTCTTCAGGTCTTATTGTTATGTCCATCTAACACTCCCGTTTCGTTTATCTACCTAGCATTTGATTTCTCAGCGACTCTAGGTAGCCTTTGACACTGCCATCAATTACTGTGTCGCCAATTCGTAGAACCAACCCACCAATTAGTGTTGGGTCTTCGTGAAGCTCTAGCTCAACCTGCTTACCCGTAAACACCTCCAGCTTCGCTCGAAGCGCCGACTTCTCATCCGAAGTAAGCGGCAATGCACTCGTCACCTGAACTAGGACGATGCCACGGTAGTCGTTGGCAAGCTTTACATACTCCTTCTCAACCTCGGTTAATATGCGTTCTCGACGTTTTTCGATTACAAGGCCAAGAAAATTAAGCGTGAGTTCCTGAACCCTCCCACTAAATATATCCCTCACTATTTCTTTCTTGTGCTCAATCGGGATAAGCGGTTGCTCTAGGACCTCCGTCAGTTGAGACACACTCTCCAGCGAGTAAGTAACCAATCCAAGATCGCTTTCCACTAAGTCTATACTATCAGAGGCCTTTGCCGCTTCAAACAAAGCAGCCGCATATCGTTTTGCAAGAACCGTCAGCTTCATTTTTTGGCTTCCAGCTTTTCAATGAAATCACTCACAAGCTTTCTATGGCGTTCCTCATCCAGGGCTTCTCCAATAACTTTGCCGGCTGCAGTAAGAGATATGTTTACCACTTCTTCTCTGAGTTGGGCGAGTATTTTCTCGCGCTCCCGAGCAAGGTCCTCTTGCCCTCGCTGAAGGATGCTTTCCGCACGACTTCGCGCTTCAGCTAGGATTTCCTCTTTAGCGGCGTTTGCCTCTCTTACAGCTGCCTGCACTCGCGATCGTGCCTCCGCTTCTATGCCAGCCATGCGCTGTTCGAACTCGGCCCGCAGCTGTTCAGCCTTTGCCCGCTCTTCATTAGCATTATCAATTGCCAGCTTAATCTGCCTTTGGCGCTCATCAAGAAAAGCAAGAACAGGACGAAACAGGTAACGAGCTAGTACTATCCACAAGAGGATAAAACCCGTTACTTGAGCCGCCATGACTTTTGGGTCAATGCCAAGCTCTTTAAGGGCTTCCATTTGCCTCTTCCCCCATACTAGCCTATTAGTGGATTAGCTTCAGTATCTCCTCGGTCGCAGGGAGTCTGGTGAAGAGTAGCAGGAGCACAATCACCAGCACATAGATTACCAGAGACTCAATAATTGCAAGACCGATAATCATTGCAAGCTGAATCTTTCCGGCTGCCTCAGGCTGACGGGCAATTCCCTCAAGCGCCGAACTTGCTGCCCTACCTTGAGCCATTGCTGCAGAAAGGACGGCGATAGGCAGTCCCAGCCCGATCGCTAGAACCATTGCCACGAAGTAACTCACTAAACACTCCTCCTTTGCGTAAAACGAGTTTTTGTACCAAAAGGCGTTTTAATGCTCTTCACTTCCAGCAATTGCCATCGCAATATACGTGGCAGAAAGCATTGTAAACACAAGTGCCTGGATAAAAGATGTAAAAATAGCAAATAACATTATGGGAAATTGGGTAGGCAAAGCTATAATGTATGGTATCACCACAAACGTCAGGCTGGCAAGTACGGCAAGCACGGTTTCCTCGCCAAAGATGTTTCCATAAAGACGAATAGAGAGTGATAAAGGCCTAGCCAGCATGCCTATTAATTCTATTGGGAATATAAGAATCCATAGCCAAGGGGGACCGTGTAGCATTTGCTTCAAATAATTGACAAACCCAAGCTTGCGTATTCCTGCTACATTGAACATTACAAACACAATCAAAGCTAGCGAAACTGTTGTGCTTAAATTGCTAGTAGGCGACCTGAGTGGCGGAATTAACCCTAGCAAGTTCATGACCAATATGTATATGAATAATGTGCCGATAAATGGGGTATATTCCCTACCCTCGGGGCCAATTACCCCCCGGGTAAAATCATCAAGCGAAGCAACGATAAACTCCACAAAGTTCTGCCGATGTGAGGTCGGAACCAGCTCAAGTTTGCGAGTAAGCAAAATTGCCAAGATGCAAAGTACGACAATCACTAGAACCGACATTCCAAAATACAACCATGGGCTTACTTCATACTCCACTTTTGGAAACCTCGCAATTAAACATTGCTAATGTCTCAGGATTGCTTGCTCTTATTTTGTTCAGCAATTAGTATGCCAGCAAGCTTAGCGTAAAGCGCAAAATGCACGAGGACAATTCCCCCGAAGAATGCAGCTGCGTTGAACTTACTCCATCTTACCAAAGCAATCAGAATAATAAAAGCGACCGGATATTTAATAAGAGAAAACTTGAGTAAGGCTCTTTTTCCCTTGGATTCTCCTGGCACAAATGCCTTTCTCACTATTTGATGAAAAGCAAACAGAATTGCTGTGCCCACAGCCATGCCAATCGTTATATTGACGGCAACCCAGGTGCTTCGGAATACCCAGCACCAAATCATGGCAATTATCCACGAAATTGCGACAGAACGATATGCTCTTCCAATGACGCCCTCATCCATCAGATGAGTTGTTTTCCCCCTCTTGGATTGCCTGCAACAACATCCTAAACATCTCCACAAATCCGGCCACAATTCCAAGCACCGTAAACACCAGCATCAACCATGGTTCGGTGCCAAATTTCTGGTCAAGCCAACGACCGAACAACAACCCAATAACTGTTGAGATTACCAGCACAAGGCCAGCGCTCAACGCAAGGCCTGCACCTCTCATCCATCTATATCTATTATATGTATATGGCATGACGCGTTCCGCACAGTTATGCCCACTCATCAGCTTGTAGGTTGGCAGGCATCCCTGATATTATACCAAACTTCTCAAAACACGCTACCCGCATTTCTAAGAGTCATATACAAACCAGCCGCCAAAATGCCCAATTTCGCCTTGGGCATTTTCTATTCATTATTGGCAAATGTCCCTTTTATTTTTTAAAAAGGTTCCCATTGTGCGTTATTAGCAAAAGGTCGAAGTTGACAGTCCGCAAAGGGGGTGGTATACTGACA